>CAYXVH010000105.1:0-2589 GCA_964468615.1 uncultured Thiotrichales bacterium
TTATTACTAGCTCTTACAAATCCAGAATTAGCTGTTACCCATAAATTTGAGCCATTATAACCCATCTGTAAACGACTTGAACCGTCCGTAGCTACATAATTATCATCACCAGCAGCTCGACGTCTATACCATCCGGATAAAGTAAATTTAGATAAACTTGCCGGTACATATGGTGTAGAAATGTATTCATCTATACCATTAAAATCCCATCCATAACGAAGTGGGTCTCTCGGAACCGCAATAAAATTTGACCGATCCATGGCGCTTAAATCGCCAGGATCAGAAAGATTAACTAAGTTAGGTACATCACCACCAAAACCCAAATCAGAATATGACGTCCACCAACCAACAAGATCACGATTTAAGTCATGATCACTTACTGGCCTCTCCCAATCAATACGTGTTGTTGGTTGATTTTGAAACGCCATTATTGCCCTTGCGGTTCAAAATATCTATAATGGATAGCGTTTCCTGACGATGCAAGAGCTTCACCAATTATTCGAATAAGTAATATCCAATCAGGTGAGATATCGTAAAAATTAAACATCCCCTTTACATTTGTAGTATAGTTACCACCACTCATAACAACACGTCTAGCTATGGGAATATTATCAACAATATTATCAATTGCTGCTGCTGTAGAAATTTCTGCCTCACCTTCTGTAAGATTACCAGGCCAAATTTCACTAGCGTGTTCATCCCCTTCAGCAATACGAAATTCTATAATATCCCCTGCAACTGGTGCAGCATTCCAATCAAGTTCATACCATACTTTTATAGCAGGATATTGAATAGCAGCAGCTGGGGAATCGGAAATTGTAGCTGACTGCCAAATATTACCGTCAGCTAAACTATTTAAATTAGTCAGCGTTGAAATAGCGGACGCTGACTGAAAAGAATTTCTTGTTTCGTTAGCCATAAATTAACCTTATTTTTACGGCCATAATACATCTATGGCAGAAGCAACATTTGTTTCAATAGTACTATCTGTTGGGGTTGACGGTGACCCAACACTTCTTAGTATGGCATCAAGATTTGCATCTGTATTTACACCAACCATGTATGCCCAAATAGGTGTAGCAAAAAGTTCAGGCGTATCAAGAGCATTTTTTGCAAAATCAATACGTTCTGCAGAAGGTGTAGCTTCATCTAAAATTGAAGCAGCTTTTTTGCGTACAGCTACTTTTGTCAGATCTTGCATCTCACCATCTTCGTAAACAGCTTGTAGTTCATCTAAATTGATCGGCACTTTATTTTTCCTTTTCTTTTTTCCTTTTCTTTTTTCCTTTTTTTACTTATAAACGCCAATTATCATTTTTAGTTATATTGATTCCAATAGGTTTGTTGACAGAAATTTTTAAAGCTCTTGTAAACCATAATCGTGCAGTTTCAAGAACTTCTGTACGACGTTCTACAACATGAATATTTATACATTCTTGACGCGGCAAAAGTGCTTCGTCAAGATCAGTTTTGTTAAATTTTTGAACTTTTGAAAGTAGTCTTTTTGCCGCATCTACTGCGTCCAGTTTTCCTTTAAAAAGTTCATCAGGATTATCGCCTTCAATAATTTCTGTAAAACGTTCGATCATCGCCGGATACAGAATTTCTGGTTTTACGATAAACCAAGTTCTATCTTTCCTAGTTGTATCTTTTGTACACAATTTTAAAGGGTCAAATGACATAAATAGCTCGCTTTAATTAGGTTTCGTTAATGCGAATTTCACAATCTTGTAATGTTAGAGTTTGAGTGTCACTAACATTTCTGTCAGATACTAAGTCCCAATAATGCTCAACTTCTCTACTTCCTACTGTTACATTATCATCCGTAAGAACAGCATATCGTGCACCAGCTCCACTATCAAGATTACCACCACTAGCAGTCCAAACAATATCTTTCAATTGCACAAGAGCACGATCGTTAGTATCATCTTCTGTCAAAACATCAAAATCTGTCGAGTTTTTGTTAAGAGAAATACCGCCATCTGAATAACCCGTACTAGTAGAAATTTGGGTTAATTCGCTTAAAGTATTTGTGTCTGCACCAGGAACAGCAGTAACTCGTACGAGTGCAATATAAAAGTTTGTTGGGGCTGCTGCTGAACGATAACGCTGCCCTAAGACGTTAAATTTTCCTCTATTTGTCCAACCGGCCATTTGTTAACCTTTCGCTTGTGAAGTTACTGTCGTTTTACTTGATTTGCAGTCACAACAACCGCCGTCTTGTCTTCAATAGAGAACGACACAACATCATATCGTTCGTCGCCGAACGTGATGAAGTCTTCGCCATCGAGTCTGGTGAATTTTGACTTCGTGTCTTTTTCCCACATAATGAAAGTTGTTTGACCGATATTTCCTTCAACCGCATTCGCCCGTAAAATCCGAGAATATTTGGTCGGCTCTTTCACCATAAACCGGATCGTATGAACGATCTCACCCCCGGTTTCCTCTCCGGTCTCTTCGTCGAAGTTGTAACTTGCGTCTGAAAAAGTGGTAACGGTTCCGGGCTCACCATCGCGACGGGTCAAAGCGTATGCAACATCAACTGGCATTATGCCAACTCGGCTTCGGCGATGAGTTCGATTTGTAAGG
>CAYXVH010000106.1:0-2886 GCA_964468615.1 uncultured Thiotrichales bacterium
ATCCAAGACAAATTAATTAGCCTTGAGCACCTGGGCAAGGATTGCCGTTATGGATTAAAAGCAAATGACTGGGTAGAAGTTATAGATGATGATTCGGTTTTGCAGAATAGAGCTGATAACTTACTTCAAGTTGAATCAGTAGATACCGAAAACCGAGTAGTTATTCTAAAAGATGCTCCTGAAAATGTTACTTCGTTTGATGAATCCAAACATCCGTATTTACGTCGTTGGGATCATTCAGATGGTGGAAAAGGCGGAATTGTAGTAAGTGAAAGCTCGGATAATCAAGGATGGATAGAGCTTGAAGACGGAATTTTAATAAAATTTAATTCCATGGATACCAGTCAAGATACCGATCCTATATACCGTACGGGTGATTACTGGTTAATTCCTGCACGCACAGCAACGGGCGATATCGAATGGCCGCATGATAATCAAGATAATGCCAAATGCATACCTGCGCATGGCATCATTCATCATTATGCCCCCCTAGCACTTTTTGATGGTAGTAAAGTTATTGATGCCAATGGTGAGTCTACTGATGTAGATGTAGATTTAAGACGTATTTTGAAGCAAGCTTGGGAAGATTCGTAGAGTCTTAATAGTTATGCAGTACCAGGTTATATCTAAACCGAAAGCTGTTAATACTGATAATAGAACTCATTCATCAATAAATAGGAAATATACCTCGAATGAATCACCTTTAAAGAATCAACTGAAGCATAAGCAATCGGTGCAGAGTGAATCAAGTGTATCACCGGTTGCTGCAGCATCAGGTTTTGCTCAGAATTTTAGCGCTATACCAGTTAGATTAAGCTCTGCTCCAGTTAGTGTTCAGCCCAAGTTGAAAATTGGCTATGCGAATGATAAGTATGAGCAAGAAGCGGATAGGGTGGCTGATCGAATTATGCGTATGCCCAAACCTAACACTAAATTATTAAACTACATATCCACCGCAAATAATTCGATTCAAAGAAAGTGCTCCTCTTGTGAAGAGGAAGAACTCGTACAAAGAAAAACTTCACGAGGTCATGATTCAGAAATTAGTCCAGGTTTGAGTTTAAAAATTAATTCCTTGTCTGGCGGCGGTAGGCCAATGTCAGCATCGGAGCGGGGATTTTTTGAACCTAGGTTTGGTAGTGATTTTTCCAATGTACGTATACATGAAAATTCACAGGCAAATAATATGGCACGGTCGATTAATGCAAGAGCTTTTACTCTTGGAAATAATATTGTGTTTAGAACTGGAGAGTATTCAGCGGAATCATCGTCTGGAAAACGTTTATTTGCCCATGAATTGACGCATGTTGTACAGCAAAATTTAAAAATCGAAATATAGTTCAACGTGAATCATTAGGTGACTCCGGTAGCAGCGAAAATGAGGTTACTGCCGATAATGAACAACGGCAGAGGGATATTGAGGCACTTTGCGTTGGTAGAGAAGCTGGTGATGGACCAACTCGTTGCCAATTTACTGACAGGCAACTTCGTCGAGTTGACTTGGCAAGGTCAAGCTCAAGACGTTTGGCAGCCAGGGCAGGCCTGGCTCTGCATTCCACAGATAGATACATACGAAGAATGGCGCGACGTTTTTTTGAAGTGGAGGATTTAAATATCAATGCGTTATTAAGCATTATCGACAGTATTCGCGACAGTTTAGATAGTGCGCCTGTCTTATGTGGAACTTGTTCGGACGCTACTTGCAATAACTCGCCAGCCGCCTATGTACCTGATGACTTTAGTTCCATAGTAATATGTCCTTTCTTTTTTAGCCTCAGTGTTGGACAAATGACCAGAACCTTTTTACATGAAGCCGGTCATTACGTCAAAATCGATGACCGACCGGATTATGTGCATCCACAAAACTGTACAGAATCGGACAGTGTTGACTGTGATGAGCCATGTAGCGGCATATCAGATCGACTGAATAATGTTGATGTGTGGGCGCGTTTTATCGAATGCGCAGCGTATAGCTACTAGAATGAGTAACAGGCACGCAAAGCTCAAAACTAATAAAACCTCTGAAACAAGAGATGAGCCAATTATGGGTAATAAGAAATTATCCACGTCAGGTGATGCAATAAATTATTTTTCGGGCGGCTCATCTAAATCGCAAGAAAAGCCTGTGCCTTCTGGAAGTTTAAATGAAACCACATTGGCACCCGTAATGCCGGCAACTCGACTGGAAGTGAAAAATACCCTGCCTAATTCATTAGCATGGAACACACCGGCTTGGTCAGAAAAAGGAAGAATTGGAATTGGGCCGTCTTTTTTTCAAACTGAAAGCAATAAACAATCAGAAATATTAAGGCACGAATATATACATTCTATACATCAAAACTGTACTACTGAAAATAACTCATTGTTATCAAGACGACATGCAGAATCAGTTGCCTCTGGATATTTGCCCATATCGAAAAAAACTTTATCTGTTCCAGCACCAGACTTGCTTGCTTTTCCCGTTCAGTCTCACAAGCCATGGGACAGCGTGTATATAGGCAATACTGGAATTATTGGTGAGCTTGTACAAGGCGGCCTTACCTTGAGAATAAAAATGGAGTACGGTGAATTCGGTATCAAGGATATTTATAAACATAGTAAAAGCCTGGATATGGAGATAATCGACAAACATGATTTTTCGATCTACCATTGTGGTAAACATCCAAATAAAACCTTGGCTGCAAAAGTTGTGAAACTAAGAAAAGTGATGTCAAAAGTTGAACAATTGAATAAAAAAATTCCTTCGTCTTCAACATTCAGTATTCAATACATATTTATTTCCAGTCATGCATCAGAGAGATATCGCACCGCAAACAATAAAGGTATTTTATTTTTAGATTCAAGAACTTTGAGTACCAGCATAATTGATGCTGCAGCACATGAGGC
>CAYXVH010000107.1:0-23528 GCA_964468615.1 uncultured Thiotrichales bacterium
GGCAACAGTTAAGATTACAAACATGGAAAATATAAATGTACCCATCTCCCCTGGAGAACTCTTAGATAAAATAACAATATTGGAAATTAAGTCTGAAAATATTGAAGATAAGGAAAAACTAGCCAACGTCACAACAGAACTGAAACTTTTAAGTCAAATTTGGGAAAATACATCGCCAAATTCAGATCTTGAAGCTCTAAAACAAGAATTAAAAGACAATAATAAAGCACTATGGGATATCGAAGATAAAATACGTGTTAAGGAATCTAATAAAGAGTTTGATCACGTATTCATCGAGCTAGCACGCTCTGTATATATTCAGAACGACAAACGCGCAGACACGAAGAAAAAAATTAACCTAAAACTTGGGTCAATGATCGTTGAAGAAAAGTCTTATGCTGATTATTAATTTACCTACCATTTACATTCCGGTTCCGATACCAGATAGAAAGTGCATACATCATCATAAAAAGTGCCAGCAAGCATTCTTTGGTTTCACCTGCCCGAATATCTAAGACAGCAGGTATATTTACTCCCAGCAGCTTATAGAGCTTCTCATGCCAGCTTACCAACAAGGAAAGCAATGCAGCTGGTAAACAAACATAGGTCGGTAACAACCAATCAAAAAATGATTTTTTACTAGGTATATGATTTTTATATTTTCTAAATATGGGAATTAAAACCCCACCAATTAAAGCGGCAATTGACAATAAAGTTCTGGGTATTTGATCGAAAATTGCAGCAGTATTATGTAAATTAGTTTCTTGTTGGTCATTAAATTCAGTCCACTGTACCGGAGTAGCCCAACCGAAATAATGCTGGCCCCAACTCATTTCTTCGCCAGCATAGTAGATCGCTCCGAGTAAAAACAAAACCATCCAAGCCTTAAGACTAGTAAATTGTACTTTTTCTTTTGTAAACAAAAATAGTAAGCAAGAAATAATTGCTGTGAGTAAAAATATAACTGTTATAATTTCGATAAATCCTTTTTCGCCATACATATATCCATCCGTATGCGTACCCATAAGGCGAGCGATATATGGTATTAATGCCACAACAATTGGTAACAGCAACCAAATAATTTTGTGTAAATCTTTATTCATAAATTTTATCTAATCTTAATTTCTGCCAATCCATTTCTTTTGCCTACCTCTTCTATCCCAATTTCTTAAACTACGGTAATCACGAAACGACTTTTTCCTGAAACCTAATTTATACCCGAGCCCAACAATAAAATTAGGAGGAAACAAATATTGCGGCATTATATTAAAATCATATAACTTTGGCTTCCAAATACCACTAGATTTATTGATCTTTAAATTACCAACACTAATATCCAAATCATGAATTCCATTTCTTTCCGCGTGCTTAACAATTAAACGTCCCGCATCCAAAATCTCCTTGGGCAAACAACCCAACTTTTTAATTAAACTTTCAAGAATTTCCCCAGAGACATGCTCTTGGATTATTGAGTGCACATATTGACTTGATGATGGGTAAACTCTATACGGTTTAGCCACATACTCTCGAATTTCGTTGATTTCAAAAAGTGCCTTATTGCGATCAAATTCAAACTGCGCTATATCAACGTTATATTTCTCTAGATATTTATCAGCAACATCTTTATCATAGACTTTTACAACAACATCCTTTTCATTTAGCTTGGCCTTAAACACCCACGCCCTACCACCCTGCCCCAATAATTCAGAAACCTTCACATCTTCCGGCAAATTTAGCGGTTGCTGAATCATGCTTTTGCTTGTAAGAATTGCCACAGTAAAATTTAAATCAATTAAAGTAGTATCAGTTAATAGTATAATTTAACATATCTAAACCTTTACCCTGAACTAATTAATTTCCTTAAAATAAAACCATTAATTAGCATTAAAACTAAAAATAATTCTGTGGATATTAAATCAAACAAAATACAATTTTCCGATGGGGCAAAAGGCGTACTTTCACTTCCTCCAAACATTACGCACAAGGAAGATTTAAAAATCTGGGTCGCCGAAAGAAAGTTCGATAGCTATGTAGACGAAAAATACAGAATGAAGCGTCATACTAGAAAACGAAATAAGCTGTATTCATTTATTCACCCAGTATTTGACAAAGAGGTCGTACTCAAGGTCTCTAACATAGACAAACAATACAATTTCCTTAGAAGGATTAATCTATTAATCTCAACTTTCTTCAGTGATTACAACTTCCGTGCCTTTAATGGTTCAATACAACTCAAAAACATAGGCATTAACTGCGCTAATCCCGTCGCATACTGGACTGAATCTACTAATTCTCTATTCAGGAATAAAAGTTACTATATGTATGAAAAAATACATGCAAGCCACTCTTTGTTTAGCTTATCTCAGGAACTATTGCTTGAAGATAATAAGACTAGCAGTGAACTTTTCACACAACTCGCTATTAAAACAACCGATATAGTTCGACATATTCACAAAGCTGGGTTTAGACAAGGCGACCCACATCCAGGAAATTTTTTAATTTCACCCCCCACACAAGATTTCAGCAACTTAAATATTAATGAAATTAGCGATACGGACATGTTTATTATTGATTTAGACAAGTTCTGCAAATCCAAACCGCTTGGACGTACTCTGAAAAGATTTTTTGATTTACGCTGTATGCGTCGCTGCACATTAGGACCATACAATCAGTACGATATGCTTAAATTTTACTTACACGACGAATATTCCACTACCTGGAAGTGTGTACTCATTTTTTGGATCCGCGGTGGATTTAATCCTATCAAATGGCTTAGAACACCTAAACGAGGACAGTAAGCCACCTTATATTTAATTTTTGTCGTTAATTTTTGAAATTAGATCAGTTGTAGAATATGACGGTAAGAAATCCACAATCTTTACCTCACCACCATTAGCCTGAACCACATCCCCACCAACCACATCTTTTACTGCATAGTCCCCACCTTTCACCAACACATTTGGCAACACTTTTTTAATGAGCTCTTCTGGAGTATCTTGCCCAAACTCTACCAACCAATCTATCGTTTGAAGACTTGATAAAACCGTCAACCTATCTTTTAGCTTATTAATAGGCCTTGAGTCACCTTTCAATCTCTTCACCGAATCATCAGAGTTCACAGCAACAATAAGAATATCACCCAGTTCTTTTGCTTTAGATAAATAATCGACATGACCGGAATGCAAAATATCAAAACATCCATTAGTCATAACAATCTTTTTCCCTTCTTGCCGAATAGATTTTACTTTTTCAATCAATTTATCTTGAGGAATGATCTTCCCTATATTTTCGCTAGATCTATTGAGTTCATTTTCGATTTCATTTTTGGTTACCGTAGCAGCACCAAGTTTACCCACCACCACACTCGCAGCTGCATTAGCAATGTTTACAGCATCTTCGAATGAAGAATCTGCAGCATAAGATGCGGCTAAAACGGAAATAAAGGTGTCGCCAGCACCAGTCACATCAAACACTTCTTTAGCTCGAGCAGGTATATTCACAGTCTTACCAGACTTTTCTATAAGTGTTACGCCTTTTTCACTACGAGTAATAATTAGAGCACTCAGATTTAGCTCTTTTAGCAAACGTAACCCCTTATCTACTAGTTCTTGCTCACTAGCAACCTCTCCCACCACAGTTGCGAACTCGGACTGATTCGGCGTAATCGCGGTTACGTTTTTATATCGAGAAAAATCACTGCCTTTAGGATCTACAAAGATACTAGTGCCCATTGAGTTGGCTTTGTTAATAATCTCGGCAATATTCTTTAAAGCGCCTTTCTTATAATCTGACAATATAAGTACATTGTGTCTTTCGATTTCACCACAAACCGTGCTAGTTAATTTATTGACGCTATCCTCTGAAAATTCACCCTCAAAATCTAAACGTATAAGCTGTTGATGTCGACTAAGAACACGAAGTTTTGCTACAGTTTTTGCCAAAGGATCTTTTATGCAACGCAAAAATACATTTTCCTGCTGCAGCAATGCCTCTAATTGCTCTGCAGCTTTGTCATCGCCCAACAATGCTGCCAATGCACATTGCCCACCTAGTGCAGTGATACTACGAGCAACATTACCCGCACCTCCAGGTCGTTCCTCAAACCCTTTGATCAACACCACTGGCACAGGCGCTTCAGGGGAGATTCTTTGAGTATTACCATTCCAATAACGATCTAACATTAAATCACCCGCAACCAGGATGTTTATTTTAGAATAATCTGGTAATAAAATTGGCATAATAATAAGGCTACTATTTAATATTGTGACACGCCATCTGTAATGCGCGTTACATTAGAGTTTAGTCGTTCTTTTAATCTATTTTCATTTTCTTTAAGATGCGATCGATCATTCAAAGGATGCCATAAATGCAAAACTGTCACCGCATTCACTCCTTCTTTTCTATAAATCCCATCATTAATTAGACGGACTGTTAAATCTGCATCTTCATGCCCCCAACCAATATAACTTTCATCAAAACCATTTACTGCCATAAAATCTTTGCGCCACATCCCTAAATTACAGGTTTTAACACCATACCAGTCTGTTTTTTTTCTTTTTCTTAAGCCATTTAAATTTAAGCGCAGAAGCGGAAGAATTCTTTTAAGCTTTCCACCAAACCGTAAGCGCAACAACCTCATGAATGATAATTTACTCATGCTGACATTGTTAGCAATGAATTCATTAGTACATTCTTCAGATAACATAACTCTGTTTCCTCTGACGAAATAGCCTGCTTCTACAAGCATCACATGCTTATCAATAAAGTCAGAGAACACTAAACAATCACCGTCTAAGAAAATCAAATAATCTCCTGATGATTTAGCCACTGCTTTATTACGTATTTGCGCAGCTCGAAAACCATCATCTTCTTGCCATACATGAAGAAGTTTAAACCTAACTTTTTCTTGAAATTTCGTAATTACATCTTTAGTGCTAAAAGAAGACCCATCATCAGCAACAATCACCTCAAACGATGTGTTTTCTTGATCACTCAAAGATCGCAACACACATGAAAGCGCGTCAGGTCGATTATAAGTACTAACTACAACAGAAATTAGCAAACTTGGATTTATTTGCACTTATTTAACACAAGCAATGCTTGCAAGAATAATTGTTCATATACAAACCATCATGCATTGTCTTTAGCAGAAAGCAACATTCCAATAAATAACGCGCAAAAGAATATATAAAATATAGACAATTCTGTTTTATGCAAAGAACCTATAGTAAGCCCTCCCAACGAAAAAACAACAACAACTAGAACACCCGAAACCGCAATAGCTTGCATATTAGCGGACTGTGATTTACTTGCATGTATCAGAAATAGAAGCCCTGGCAAAATAAGTATCAACAAGGTTGAAACCAATCCCATTGCACCTCTTTCTGCTAACGCCTTAAAATATAAACTATGAGGATTTCTATGAATCTCAATGTTCTGATGAAACTTCCCCGATGACCCTAAGCCCATTTCTTGCATATCACTTCTAAAATTACCTGGCCCTGCACCCATTACTGGGTTTTCTAAAAACACTTGCCACGCCGCCCTCCATAGTTCAAATCTTAATCCAACCGACGAAGCACTCCTTATAGAATCAGATACATTAGTAGAAGCTCTATATTCCGAAATTTGTTCCGCGACCATATGTAAACGCTTTTGCACGTACGAGTTTTGTAAGACCAACAATAAGCCCAATACCAATAACACAAAAACCAATAATTTGATTTTAATTGGCCTGGACGACAATACGAAAGGAATAAAGAAAATAATAGGAAGCGAGATCCACCCTGAACGCGCTCCAGACATGGCTAGAGCGAAACCCAAAAAAAGAATACTTACAACTGCGAGTATAATTTCAAACTTATTTATTCCAGCTGCAGTAAAACCAAGATTTGCAACTAGCACTGCAAGCAATGCGGCAGCAACTATTCCGAAATGAATTGAGTTCATACCAAGACCGATTCCACTATTAACCAAATCTGGCACAGTAGGATATTCATCAAAGAACCAGTATTGACTTCTTGCGAACCCACTCACATCTGCAATGGCGCCTAAACCAACAACCACCCCGGAAATAGCAAAAATTATTAAAATTGTTCTAGACTGAATATGACTCTGTAAAATTGCATAAGCGATAGGCGCAATCAACACATATACCGCATAGTGCGACTCAAAATACTTTGCGCTATACAAGGGGTGACCAGAAAAGCTATAGGAAATTATGCATGCCACCACATAAAATAGACTTGCATTTAGCAGCCATCTCATCCATCCAGATAAAAATACATTTAGCAGGACAAACGGAAACAATACCATCCAATGAATAAACGGCTTATTGTAATAAGCACTATCTGAACAGCAAACTTGGCTTAGCCACAATGCGAGCATCATCAAAAGTGCAAATAATACAGTTGCCTTTAAGACAAACCCTTTTTTGCAGCTCTTTAGCCCATCTTTATATATTAGAAAAAGACCTACAATTGCTAGCAAATAAACACCAACACGCGCAATGTCTCTATTTAAAAAAAACAAGCATAAAAATAAGCTAATACAGCTTATTACAAAATATCTCATTCTGAGATTTTCATTGACTGCAGTATTAAAGCCCATAGTAATGTTTTATACGTAACACAAAAGACGTGTAATACAGCTCAACACTGCATCATATTTTTAGCTACTTCCTGTGAACAGAATAGAAACTTAATTCTCATAATACTTAGGCTAACAATGTTGTATAAGACAACCATTTATCATTGTAATTATGACGACCATACACAGAATCAAAATACATAGACTGCAATTTAGTTGTAATATCTCCTCGAACACCTTCGCCAATCATACGATTATCCAGCTCTCGAATGGGCGTGACCTCAGCTGCGGTACCAGTAAAAAATGCTTCATCAGCCGTATACATTTCATCTCGTGTAATGCGCTTTTCAATTACCGGAACATCAATGATTTCAGCTAGAGAGATAATTGTTTTACGAGTAATTCCATCCAATGCTGAGGTTAATTCTGGCGTATAAAGCTTGCCCTTCTTAACTATAAATACATTTTCGCCACTACCTTCAGCAACAAAACCATCAACATCTAACAATAACGCTTCATCATAACCATCGTGTAACGCTTCATTTAACGCCAACATAGAGTTCACGTAATTGCCATTTAGTTTTGCTTTGCACATTGCAACATTCACGTGGTGACGCGAATAGGATGAAGTTTTTACCCGTATACCATTCTTCATATTGTCTTCACCCAAATACGAACCCCACTCCCATGCAGCAACAATACAATGTGTTTTCAAGTTATCCGCACGCAATCCCATCCCCTCTGAACCGTAAAAACACATCGGTCGCATGTAGCCGTAGCTCAATTCATTTTTATTAATAACATCAATTTGAGCTTGATTAATTTCTTCTGCAGTAAATGGCATAGGCATGCCAATTATTTTTGCGGAATTGAACAACCGTTCGGTATGATCTTGAAGTCGAAAAATTGCAGTACCTTGCTCTGTTTGGTATGCACGTACACCTTCAAACACACCCGCCCCATAATGCAGCGTGTGTGTGAGCACATGCGTAGTTGCTTCACGCCACGGCACAAATTCACCGTCATACCAAATCCATCCATCTCTATCAGACATCAACACCTGAGCTTAACTCCCTATAAATAACTCTAAAAAATAGCTAAGAAAATATAATCACAAATATGCAGAACAGCATTGTAAATTAAGTAGCTTCTGAGTGTAATAGACTTGCCCAATTATTTTGTACAACGATTCGCTCATTTGTGAATACATCCACACCAACAGTCTCAGGTAACAAATTTAAGCTTAATTGATGCAAATACTTACGGTATTTAAGGTAAATATCTTTCAGTTCTTGGGCATTTTTCTGCCCTAACAAACCTGCCTGCGTGCATGCATCAAGAATTCTTATATTATCAGTATGCACACTGATCTGAGGATGCTTATCGGCATAATTCAGCACAAGAAATTGCACGATAAATTCAATATCAATTACTCCACCCACATCTTTTTTAATATTAAAACCAGCTTCTGTATTAGCTGGTTTTGCATCCAACATTTTGTTGCGCATTTTAACTATGGAAGACTGAACATCGCTAAGCTCGCGTGATTGACACAGCACTCTTTGCCTTATTCTTAAAAACTCATTGTAGAGCTTCTGGCTACTCGTTACTGCACGGGCGCGCACCAATGCTTGATGCTCCCACATCCAAGCATCATTAATTAGATAATTTTCGTATGCATGCACCGAACTTATAATTGCTCCTGATTCCCCATGTGGACGTAGTCGTAAATCAGTATCAAAAACCTTGCCTCCTGCTGTAACGGTAGACAATATATGGATAGTCTTCTGCACAAGACGAGTAAAAAAAATATCGTTATGTATTTTTTTACCGCCAACAGTTTCATCCCCACTTGTTTCACAAACTTCCCCCATACTATTGTGCAAAAATACAATATCTAAATCCGAACCATAACCCAGCTCCAAGCCACCTAACTTTCCGTACTCAACAATTAATACTTCAGGCACATACATTTGCCCACCAAATACGCATTGTGGTTCACCATGTTTCTTTAATAACTCATTGTAGGAATATTTAACTGCACTATTGATGCAAGTCTCCGCTAACCATGACAAATGATCACTTACTTTCATGATTGGATAATTTTCCACAATATCTGCGGCAGCAATTTGGATCACTAGTGTATGTTTAAATTCGCGCAAAGTTTCCATGTATCTTTCCATATCAGCATCGACATTCGCCAAACTTGCGGCTAGTTGCTGCTGCATTTCAAGCATACTTGGGGGCTCATACGCATCATCCAAACTTAATATCTCATCGAGCAGTAATGGATGAGTCGCAAGATATTGCGAGACCCAAGGACTTGCATGTATAAGTGCGAAAAGTTTCGCAAGCTTATTTTTATTTTCGATCAGTAAAGAGATATACGTAGAGCGCTGTACAATTTTTTTCAATATGTTTAAAAAACGATTAAAAATTGTAAGCGGCTCTTCAAATTGTAAAAGTTGTTGCAAAAATATTGGCATAAAGCTATCTAGCCTAGCCCTTGCTACCGGTACAAGCTTTTGCACAAGGCTACTTTCGATGAAATTATTTAGCTGCTCATAAATAAGCTTTGCGTCACTAAAATAATTTTTAGTTAATATATTTAAGCAATACTCTTCATCGTCAACCTGTAGCCATACCTTCTCTAACTCGTTTTGACCATGCCTATCTTCTTTGACAGATTCATCGTTTTTTAACAAAGATTGATAAACAGTATTTACTATATTTGCATGTCTTTTATACTCAGCATAGAATTCTTGCCAATCTTGCGCTCCCATTAAATATGCATAGTGCAACCGTTGCTGATCCTCAATCGGTAGTGCATGGGTTTGCTGATCTTCACGAAGCTGTAGACCGTTTTCCGCTTTACGTAAAAACAAATAAGCTTCTGTCAGATTCTCAACCCATTCAACACTTAGTAAGCCCCGCTCTTTCAGCTGCTGCAAAGCTTTGAGTGTAGAACGAATACGTAATGACAAATCTTTCCCTCCATAAATAAGCTGAAACATCTGAGCAATAAATTCAATTTCGCGAATACCACCAAAACCAATCTTTAAATTTTCTTTTGCAGTTTCTTGGCGTGCTTTTGCATCAACCAAGACCTTCATTTCTCGTAATGACTGAATCGCCCCATAATCAAGATAACGGCGATATATAAAAGGAGTGATTTCTTGAAGAAATTGCTCGCCAATCTGACCATCTCCAGCAATCACACGCGCTTTCATCCATGCATAACGCTCCCAATCACGCCCATGAATCTGAAAATATTGATCAATAGATAGAAAACTAGGAATAAGTGTTCCAGAATTTCCAAATGGTCTTAGCCTCGTATCAACACGAAACACAAATCCATCTTGGGTTGGCTCAGAAAGAACTTTGATAAATAATTGAACGACCTTAAGATAAAACTCCGTCGCCTTACCGGCTTGCTCTTGCCCAACTACTTGTTGATTATTTTCATCGTTATCAGAATAAGCAAAAACAATATCAATATCGGATGAAAAGTTAAGTTCACCTCCACCAAGTTTCCCTAATGCAAAAATAACAATGTTTTGCGGTAAGGTTTTTACAAAATCATTGGCAAGCGGTCTTGACTGAAGCCATTCAAAACACCATTGTAAAGTTCCTTGAACACAAATTTCTGCAAACACACTTAATTCATTCAGTGTTTGCTGTACGCTTGCATAGTGCTGCAAATCCCTCCAAGCAATTCTAGCAAAGGCTGCTGCTCTAAGCTTTCGCAAATACTGTTGTAATAGTTCAACACTATCCGTGTTTGAAAATATTTCATTTAACAATTGACGATAATCTTCAATATCGTAATCTTTATGCAGAGCTTCGTTGGCATATAACTTTTGCAGGCAACTGGGTTGAGAAACACATACACGCTTTATAAAGGGGCTCGCATACCAAACCGCAAACACCTCATCTTCGTGTTTGAGAATATTTGCATCGCCATTGAGCTCTTCAAGAATGCCTTCAAAATCTTGCTGAAATCTAGAAGGTATGGTCGCAGCATGCAGCTTTAGCATTTGTAATTAATTAGACCTTTGATATCACCATTCTAACCAGTCTATAGGCAGCCTGTTGGCCAACCTGTGCAATTTAGATATTCTAAATGCTAATGAGAATAGGTATCATTTATATTAAGTTTACCCATTATTATAGTATGGATTTTATCAATATAGACTTGGTGTACATAATGAAAACGAATTTTCTACCTAGATTTTACACAGCCATCGCGCTAGGAATGTTGCTGATAGCTGCAGTCGCAAGCGCTGCTGAAGTTAATATTTACTCTGCAAGAAAAGAAGACCTCATCAAACCTATACTGGAAAAGTTTGAACAAGATTCAGGTATTGAAGTTAATCTCATAACAGGGAAAGCAGATGCACTATTGCAGCGCTTAATTAGCGAGGGTAAAAACAGTCCCGCAGATATTTTAATTACGACAGATGCGGGTCGTTTATACCGTGCAAAAAATGCAAAAGTCTTACAAATAATTGAATCCGAAACTTTAACAACCTCTATCCCAGAACAATATCGAGATCCAGAGGGTTACTGGTTTGGCTTAACACTGCGTGCACGACCAATCGTCTATGCAATAGATCGTGTAAAACCTGAGCAACTCTCAAGTTATGAAGCATTAGTTAATCCGGAATGGAAACAAAAAATTTGTATGCGATCTTCGGACAACATATATAACCAATCTCTCGTCGCTTCTTTACTTGCGCATATAGGCGAAGAAAAAACCCTTAATTGGACTGAATCATTTGTAAAAAACTTTGCTAGACCACCTCAAGGCGGAGATCGTGATCAAATTAAAGCAGTTGCAGCAGGACAATGTGATATCGCATTAGTAAATAATTACTACCTCGGCAATATGCTAACTTCTAAAGATGAATCAGAAACTAAAGCAGCTGAGAAAGTAAAAATATTTTGGCCAAACCAAAAAGATAGAGGCACGCATGTAAATATTAGTGGTGCCGCTATTACCGCTTCATCTAAAAACAAGGCAGCTGCCATCCAATTACTAGAGTTCTTAGTAAGTGATGCCGCACAACAGTGGTATGCAGAAAAAAATCTCGAGTATCCGATCAAACCAGGAATACAACCTAGTGAGATCTTACAGTCATGGGGTGAGTTTAAAGCTGATTCGTTAAGCTTGCATCAACTAGGTGAACATAATGCGCAAGCCGTGATGATCATGGACCGCGCCCAATGGAAATAAGCTAGTAGAAATAGACAAGTAGAAATACTTTCGCAATCTCCCAATGGACACAACTCGTGAAATTGACAACCAACACATTCTGTTGCACAACTATTTGCAGCAAAAAAGCAATTTCGGATGGATTCTAGGCACAATTGTAATTGCCTTATTGATTAGCATTCCGGTTCTTACTGTCCTATCTTCTGTACTGTTGCCAAGCAGTGATGTTTGGCAACATCTCAAAGCTACGGTACTCACAGAATACATAAAAAACTCTTTACTGCTTGTAGTCGGGGTCAGCGCTGGCACACTCATTATCGGTATTACCACGGCTTGGTTTTGTAGCGTATGTGAATTTCCAGGACGTAAAGTATTTAGTTGGCTATTACTTCTTCCTCTCGCCTTCCCACCCTACATCATCGCTTACACCTACACAGGCTTGCTGGACTTTGCTGGGCCAATACAAAGTTTTTTACGTGAACTATTTGGTTGGGGATATGGAGATTACTGGTTTCCACCAGTGCGCACTCTCAGCGGTGCAATCACCATGCTTTCATTGGTACTCTATCCGTATATTTACTTACTTACACGAACCGCCTTTTCAGAGCAATCGGCAAGCTTTCGCGAAGCCAGCCATATTCTAGGCATAGGCCTACGTAATACATTCCTAAAGGTTGCATTACCATTAGCAAGGCCTGCGATTATTGCTGGTTTAACACTCGTGGTTATGGAGACTTTAGCAGACTATGGAACCGTGCATTATTTTGGCATTCCCACCTTTACAACTGGAATATTTCGCACTTGGTTTGGACTTGGTGATCGAGTTGCCGCCACACAATTAGCCAGCCTGCTATTACTTTGTGTGTTTCTAGTAATAGTTATCGAACGTTACAGTCGTAAATCCGAAAAATATCAAAACCTCTCTAACGCACAAAAAAAATGGCGCTATCCTTTATCAGGTAGCAAAGCTGCGTTAGCTATTTTTATTTGCTCAATACCCGTTTTGTTAGGATTTATTATTCCAGCAATACAGTTATTTTCCTGGGCCATCAAAACCGCACCAGATATCATTAATAGCTCGTTTTACGTATTGGTTTTCAACACCGTTAGACTTGCACTCATGGTTGCAGCTTTAGTCGTAACAGCAGCAACTTTTCTGGCGTATGGGAAACGCGTAAGTTCTCATTTCATCGTTCCCTATAGCGTAAATATCAGCGCGATGGGGTATGCTGTCCCTGGAATTATTATTGCGGTAGGTGTGCTGCTACCTTTTGCATGGTTCGACAATGCATTGGATTCATGGTTAGAAAACAACTTTGGAATATCCAGTGGTTTATTATTAACCGGCACACTTGCAGCACTGGTTTTTGCACATGTTGTGCGCTTCATGGCAATCGGTCTTAACTCTGTAGATGCAAGTCTTGCTAAAATTCACCGTAATGTTGATGATGCTGCTCAACTATTAGGACACAAAACATTTGATCGTTTCTTCAGCGTGCATTTTCCCTTAATTCGCAGCGGCGTACTTACTGCAGCACTACTTGTATTTGTAGAAGTCATAAAAGAACTACCCGCAACGTTAGTATTACGTCCATTTAATTTTAATACCCTAGCAGTTCGAACTTATGAGCTTGCATCAGACGAACGTTTAGCAGATTCAGCTTGTAGCGCACTACTAATTGTTGCAGTAGGCATCCTACCAATTTTAATCCTAAATCGTTCTATCACAAAGAGTCAGTAATACCAGGCTACGAAAATGCCAGAGAAAAATAGTGAATAAAAAATCATGACTACAAGACTGGATGTGCGCAACCTAAGTGTAGAACTACAAGGCAGAAATATTTTGCAGGATGTTTCATTGCAATTACAGCAGGGGCAAATTGCATCAATGCTGGGCCCAAGTGGTTGTGGAAAAACGACATTACTGCGAACCCTTGCTGGGTTTCAACCCGTTGCCAATGGTGAAATCTATGTGCACGACAAGTTGTTTAGCAAACCGGGGTACTCCCTAGCACCGGAAAACCGGCACATCGGGATGATGTTTCAAGATTTAGCATTGTTTCCACATTTAACTGTCGAGCAAAATATTTGTTTTGGTCTTAAATCACTTACAAAATCTGAACAACAGGCAAGAACTAAACATGTCCTTGAATTAACCGAACTCGACCAGCAAGAAAAAAAATATCCTCATCAACTATCTGGTGGCCAACAACAACGCGTAGCCTTGGCCCGCGCACTGGCACCCAAACCAGAAATTCTTTTACTCGACGAGCCTTTTTCAAGTTTAGATCCTGACTTAAGAGAACAGGTTGCAACTGAAGTTCGCAAAATTCTCAAACTTGAAAATGTTACTGCAGTACTCGTTACCCATGATCAACACGAAGCTTTCGCCATGGCCGATGAAGTCGGTGTAATGGAAAACGGCAACATCGCCCAATGGGACAGTGCATACAACATTTACCATAGGCCCAAAACCCGCTTTGTTGCCGACTTTGTTGGCTTAGGGAGTATGGTGCCAGCCACGGTTGTGAACGATGAAACGTTGGATACAGAATTTGGTGAAGTAATGGGTGCGCTTAACGGAGCCCATGCAATTGGCGACAAGGTTGATCTATTAGTACGGCCCGATGACATTCCGCATGATGACAGTAGCCACATTACTGCACTGGTTGAAGAAAAGCGTTTTCGTGGTGCTGAATTCCTCTACAAATTACGTCTTCAAAGTGGAAATTTTGTGCTTTGTTACGCTCCAAGCCACCATAATCATAAAATCGGTGAACCGATTGGTATAAAACTAGATCTAGAACATTTGGTTGTATTCCCAAGGACTTGATTGGCATAAAACTGGACTTAGAGCATCTGGTGGTTTTCCCACGATATTGATGGTTCAAATATATACATGAATACGCATTCAAGGACTTAGCAGCACATCATCAAATTAGACTTGACCTTACTAGAATAAACCCCAACAATATTAAGGAAGATGCTAACTAGAGGAGTCAAGCATGAGACTTAGTAAATCCCTTATTTACCTATTAATACTTTCATTTATTTTTGTACAGATTTCACCTGCTTTTGCTGGCATCGTTGCAACCGATAGTTTTTTGTCTGAGCAATCTATCCAGCAAGATCGTGAAAATCTACGAGCTCTTATGTCGCGCAATGAAGTTCGCTCATTACTAGCACACAATGGTCTTACTGTTGCACAAGCTCAAGAACGAATAGATTCACTAACAGACAAAGAAGTAAGTCAAATGGCTAAGCAATTTGATGAGTTACCTGCCGCTGGTGATGCATGGGTAGTTGTATTAGTCATAGCTTTGGTTGTAGTCATCCTAGAGCTAGCCGGGATAACGGACATATTTACTGATTTTTGATCATCAGTAAGGTATTTTTGATATTAAAAAATGCCCGCTACATTGCGGGCATTTTTTTGTTCTTAATTTCACTTTCTGCATGCGTTGCGCCACAAAGCAAGCAATTACAATTAGAACGCCCCCGCGACCTTCCTTCTAAGGCGTTTATAAAAGACGTACCTTTTTACCCGCAACAACAATTTCATTGCGGACCCTCTACCTTATCAATGGCGATGAATTTTTATGGTAAAAAGCTAACCCCCAAAGAACTTGCCAAAGATGTATTCACACCTGGCCGCAAAGGTAGTTTTCAAGCAGAAATGAAAGCCGCAGCCCGCAAACGAGGGATGGTTGCCTATGAGCTCACGCCTGAATTAGTTTACTTGCTAGCCGAAGTTTCAGTAGGCCATCCAGTCATCATTTTACAAAACAAAGCCGTTAAATATTATCCTGTTTGGCATTACGCATTAGTTATCGGATATGACTTAGATAAAAAACAAATATATTTGCATTCTGGTCTAAATAAAAATTACGTAGTCTCCATGAGTGTATTTGAATTTACTTGGAAACGCTCAAAACGCTGGGCGATGGCAGTTCTTCCCACCGACACATTACCCAATGACCGTAATCTGATAAATGCATTACAAGCAGCAGTGGATCTAGAAGAAGTCGGACAAATCAAAGCAGCAAATCAGACCTATCAGACCATTACAAAGCGTTGGCCCGAAAGTTTAGTTGCCATAATGGGTGCAGCGAATACACACTTAACAATGGGCAATCCTGAAAGTGCAACCTCATACTATTTACAAGCGCGCGAATTAAATCCAGAGCGTGCAGATATCTATAACAACCTTGCTTACAGCCTACTGGCACAATCCTGTTATCAGCCTTCATTAAATTCGATTCAATGTGCAATTTCTTTAGAATCCAATAATCCTGAATTCCTGGATTCACAACGCGAAATCAGCCAATCTTCAAACAAATCAACCTTAAAGTCTTGCCCAAATATATCTTGCCCTACGCAATAAACCATCCAAAAATAAATTAGCCTTATAAGCTGACACCAACAGGCGTTTGCATCTACACTATGCAGCCTAAAATATCTCTGCACGGTGTAGTAAGTGGCTAAACAATCAAATAACAATCAAGCAAGAAAATACTCCTCTATCGTAGTCGACGGAGTCGAACGTGCGCCCAGTCGCGCAATGTTACGTGCGGTAGGTTTTGAAGACGCAGACTTCAAGAAGCCTCAAATTGGAATTGCTTCTACCTGGAGCATGGTCACTCCTTGCAATATGCACATCAATAAACTTGCGGACGAAGCTGCAAAAGGAGCTAATCAGGCTGGTGGCAAAGCGGTAATCTTTAACACCATTACCATTTCCGATGGCATTTCGATGGGCACAGAGGGTATGAAGTACTCATTGGTATCTCGTGAAGTGATTGCTGATTCAATAGAAACGGTTGCAGGATGCGAAGGATTTGATGGCATCGTCACCATCGGTGGATGCGACAAAAATATGCCGGGATGCCTAATTGCCTTAGCACGCTTAAATCGACCATCCGTATTCGTTTACGGCGGCACGATAATGCCGGGCATTTACAAAAACACAAAAGTGGATGTAGTTTCAGTTTTTGAAGCAGTAGGCCAACACGCCAAACAAGAATTGAATGATCAGGAGTTAAAACAAGTTGAGTCGGCTGCAATTCCAGGTGCTGGTTCATGTGGTGGCATGTACACCGCCAACACCATGGCCTCAGCGATTGAAGCCTTAGGCATGAGCTTGCCAAATAGTTCAGCACAAAATGCTATTTCAAACGATAAAAAAAATGACTGTATTGCAGCTGGCGAAGCAGTGATGAATTTAATTAAACAAAATATTTTACCTAAAGACATCATGACCAAAAAGGCGTTTCAAAATGCCATAACAGTACTTATTACTTTAGGCGGCTCCACTAATGCAGTACTACACTTGCTAGCTATGGCGCATGCTATGGGAGTGAAACTCACCATTGATGAATTTACCCGCGTGGGCAAAAAAGTTCCGGTACTTGCGGATTTACGTCCGAGTGGTAAATACATGATGTCCGAGCTAATTGAGATTGGTGGTATACAACCATTAATGAAAATGCTTTTAGATAAAGGCTTACTACATGGTGACTGCTTAACAGTTACTGGCAAAACATTGGCGCAAAATTTAAAAAATGTTAAACCTTACCCAAAGTCGCAAGATATTATTCGCGATTTTGACAATCCAATTAAAAAAGACAGCCACTTAGTTATTCTTTATGGAAACTTAGCTCCCGAAGGGGCAGTGGCTAAAATTTCTGGCAAAGAAGGTTTAAGTTTCACTGGTAAAGCGCGTGTGTTTGCGTCAGAAGAAAAAGCTTTAGAAAAAATTCTCGATGGTGGGATTAAGAAAGGTGATGTGATCGTGATTCGCTATGAAGGTCCGCAAGGCGGCCCGGGGATGCGCGAAATGTTGTCACCTACTTCTGCAATCATGGGCAAAGGTCTCGGCAAAGACGTTGCTTTAATTACTGATGGCCGTTTCTCGGGTGGCAGCCATGGCTTTGTAGTCGGCCACATAACTCCTGAAGCTGCTGTGGGCGGACCGCTAGCACTGATTAAAAATGGTGACCAAATAACCATCGATGCACAGAAGCGTGAAATCAACGTGAATCTTTCCAAGAAAGAGCTCGCTCAGCGCAAAAAGAAATGGTCGGCTTCTAAACCCCGTTATAAACGTGGGGTTTTAGCCAAATATGCTGCGCAAGTATCTTCCGCATCAAATGGTGCTGTGACTGACTAAATAAACAACAATAAGTACCTACTCTAAACGGGCAATTTATGCCTATTTACAGGCTTATTTAGGCATGTCTATCTATAAAGCATAAATTGTCAGGCGTGAAATAAGTAGATAGGATTGCCCGTTCTGATTATTACCACTTTAGTATTACCACTAAAACTTTAAGGAGCTGTCGATGGCGACATTATTATCCCCCGAAGAACTAGAAAAAGTAATGGAGCGCAAAAACAAAATGCGTCGTGAAGCATACGACCGTCGTGCTGCTCAAGAAAACAAAGAAGAAGTTAGCGCAAAAGCTTGTGCAAATTTTATGGCTCTTCCTGAATACCAAAAATCTAATGTTGCAATGTGGTATATCGATTGCCGCTCTGAGACTCGTACTAAAAATGAGTTACTAGAAGAAGTGAAAAAAGGCGAAAAGAAAATCATCGTTCCTTATTGCACTGAAGACGAAAATGGCGAAAACAAACTTGGCCTTTGGTGGATGGAAAGCTTAGAAGAAATGGTTGTTGGCAAATGGGATATTCTGGAGCCACCTAAAGAATTATGGGGCAACTCAGAAAAAGAAGTGACTCCTGAAGAAATCGATATCATCATGGTTCCAGGTACAGGCTTTGATAAGAAAGGTGGTCGCATGGGTAATGGACAAGGTTACTATGACCGTCTACTTGAACAACTCCGCGCTGATTGCCCACTTGTAGCATTATGTTATGAGTCACAAATATTTGATGAAATACTTGTTGCTCCACATGATGTGTTCATGGACAAAGTCGTTACTGAAGATGCTGTGTACGAAGGCATAGGTCGAGCCTAAAAAGAAGGAAATTAAAAATGGCTGCAAAAATTGATGATACTTACGCAGAAGCGTTTAAAAGTCTCTACACTGAATTTTTAATCACAGCACGTGACCGTAAATGGTTAGACCACGCGGTTAACGCAGCAACAGGCAACGCATCTAGCTCAATCTTGTGTGATTGTGAAGCCGGTATGGATCGCTATGTTGGTCCAGGTGGTGACGAAAGTTTTGAGACTCCTGATGGCCGCCCAGGTGCCATCGTTCAACTTCACATTCCACGCTTTCGCAAAGATCGTGTAGAAGCGTTAGAAAGATCTGCATTAGTTCGCATCAGTCAAAATGTGATGACGTGCCCTACCGCTTCATGTTTCAACTTGGTTGATTCAGAAGAGTATTACCACATGGGTCGTAAAGTCGCTTACTTCGGTAACGGCTACCAAAAACGCATCAAGCGTTTTGGTCGCAAGATGTGGTGGATTCCAATCTTAGGTGGAGAATTCATTTTAGATCGTCGTCTTGGTTATGCAGATGGACTTATGGGTGGCAACCTTTGGTTCTTTGGTGACAGTGTGGATTCCGCACTACTTGCTGCAGAAAAAGGCGTGGAAGCGATCCTTCCAATGCCTGGCGTAATCTCAACCTTCCCTGGCGGTATAGCAGGCAGTGGCTCAAAGGCTGGAAGTAACTACGATTTTACCATAGCCAGCACCTACGAAAAATTCTGCCCAATGTTGCAAGATGATCCAACTGTTGAAGCTGGATTACCTGAAGGCGTTAACTGTGTGATGGAAATCATCATGAATGGTCAAGGCATGCAACCGATTATTGATGCGACACAAGCTGCGATCAAAGCTTCGGTAGACACACCAGGACTGATTATGATTTCTGCTGGAAACTACAATGGAAAGTTAGGTAAAAGCTTTATCTATCTAGATCCAAGTAAGCAGCCTGCTGAATAATTAAGCAGTACATGCATAAAAAAAGCCGCTACTTCTAGCGGCTTTTTTGTTTCTGCATAACCTGTTTTAAGTACCCACCTATCCTAAGCATTAGTTCTAAAGCATAATATTCCAATGACTACAGCATTCGAAAAAACTCCTGGCGGCGCAATCCTAATGAATGGAAATGTGATTGCCGAAGCAGTTCAAAGTAAAATAGCCAAACAGCTAACACAATCTCCTAACGCAAAAGTAACTCTTGCCACCGTGCTAATAGGAGACGACCCTGCTAGCAAACTCTATGTGGGCATGAAAGAAAAACGTGCAGCTGCCATTGGTATTCAATCCAAGCATGTTGAACTTGCTGGCAATATATCCATGCCTCAAGCCTGTGACGAAATTACTAAGCTTGCTAAAGATCCTAGTGTGCATGGAATATTGATTCAGCTACCGTTACCAAAACAACTCGACACACATAAAATAATCGACCTGCTACCACCTGAAAAAGATGTCGATGGTTTAAGTGAAAATAATCTAGGCAAACTAATGCGCGGTGAACCAGGCTTAGTGCCCTGCACGCCTCTAGGTGTGATGCGCATACTCGATCACTATGAGATAGAAACCAGTGGCAGGCGTGCAGTGGTTATTGGCCGTTCCACTCTAGTAGGCCTCCCACAAGTTTTATTACTAGCCCGTAAAGGCACTGATGCCACGGTAACTTTGGCTCATTCACGCAGTGGTGATATAGGCGCATTTACCAAATCCGCAGACATTGTAGTTGCCGCAGCCGGCATTGCCCATCTTGTTAAACAGGAACACATCAAACCTGGTGCTACCGTAATTGATGTGGGCGTTACCCGTACTGAAGAAGGTATTCGTGGCGATGTAGATTTTGATGCCGTGCAATCGGTTGCAGGTGCCATCACACCCATGCCCGGAGGAACCGGCCCGATGACCGTTGCCTGTTTACTTGAAAACACTTTGTATGCAGCCAAGCTACAAAACGTAATTTAAGCGAAAACGTGGTGGTCGCGCAGCAAAATTACGCTTAAATCGCGTTAATATCCCTTATAATACCCAACTCGTAATATGCAAATGGCTTGAGCCACTTTAGGGCTTATGGCAAGATGCTTGACCTTTCGCGCGACTTGTTTGCGCGTAAATATATTGGCAGCTCCGGCCAACTCGGATAAAAACTATATGCAGCTGGGCTACTTCTAACTTAAACATTAATCTCACATATAAAGGTTCTCGTAATGCCTGGACAAAAACTGTCTTATCCTGGAAGAAATTACTTATTCTGCCCCGGTCCTACACACATTCCTCAAGAAGTTCAAAATGCAATGATCTGTCCTCAAGAAGATCACCGTGCACCAGATTTTCCTGAACTCGTTAAGCCTTTATTACGCGACGTTAAAAAGATTTTCAAAACTACAAAAGGCACATGCTTTTTATTCCCTGCAACCGGTACAGCTGGTTGGGAAGTTGCATTAGCGAACACCATGTCACCAGGTGACAAAATCTTAACGACACGTTTTGGTCAGTTCAGTCATCTTTGGTATGACTTAGCATGCCGTATCGGCTTAGAGGTTGACCTAATAGAGACTCCTTGGGGCGAAGGCGTACCAGTAGATAAGTTTAAGAAAATTCTTCTTGCCGATAAGAAACACGAAATCAAAGCAGTAGTTTGTTGCCACAACGAAACTGCAACCGGTGTTACCAGTGATATTGCTGCAGTGGGCAAAATGCTAAAGCAAATCAAGCACCCAGCATTATTAATGGTTGACTGTGTAAGTTCAGTAGCAAGTATCGATTTCCAAATGGACAATTGGGGCGTTGATATCGCGGTAAGTGGTTCTCAGAAAGGCTTCATGCTTCCTGCAGGCATGGCAATTCTTGCATTCAGCCCACGTGCATTAAAAGCGCGTTTAAAAGCAAAATGCGCTCGCTGTTTCTTGGATATTCAAGATCACATGAATACCAACAAAGATGGTTTCTTCCCTTATACACCATCCGTTCCAATGTTACGCGGCCTTCGTGCATCTATTGACTTAATTTTAGGAGAAGGCTTAGAGAATGCATTTAAGCGTCATCATCGTTTAGCGGAAGGTGTGCGCCTTGCGGTTAAAGCATGGGGCTTAAAGACATGTGCAAAATCAGCAAAGTGGAATTCAGATACCGTTACTGCAATTGTGGTTCCTGAAAACAAAAATGCGAATGAAGTTATTCACATTGCTTACCATAAGTACAACATCTCACTAGGTGCTGGCTTATCAAAAGTAGCGGGTAAGGTTTTCCGTATTGGCCACCTAGGCGATAACAATGAAGCACGCATGATGGCAGCTCTTGGAACGGTTGAAATGGCACTTCTGGACGCTGGCATTAAGATTAAGCCAGGAAGTGGTGTTGCTGCTGCAGGTGCGTACTATCGCAAGACTGGAAAGAAAATTAAAAAGTTTGCTGCTCCGAAAGCCGCACCTAAGAAAAGAGCTACAAAAAGAAAAGCCCCTAAAAAATAGATATTAAATAGATAATAAATTAAAGGTACATACTATGAGTTTTACACAACCCAAACCTGCCAGACAAAGAGTACAGCGATGTGAACTCGCCGTTCCAGCTTCCAACGTCAAAATGATTGAGAAATCAGCTGACTGCGCTGCAGACTTCGTATTTTTAGATTTAGAAGATGCCGTTGCTCCTGGAGATAAAGTGCAAGCACGCAAAAACGCAATCGAAGCCGTTAATGATATCGACTGGGCAGGTAAAGGGAAAACGATTGCCGTCCGTATTAATGGTCTTGATACTCATTACATGTACCGTGACGTCATTGACCTTGTAGAACAGGCTGGTAGCAAATTAGATACTATTTTTATTCCTAAAGCAGGTGACACCGCTGATGTTTACATGGTGGATGCACTACTAACTCAAATCGAAGAAGCGAAAGGATTTAAAAACAAAATAGCCATAGAAGCAATAATTGAAACTGCACTAGGCATGGCGAATGTGGAAGCGATTGCACAATCTAGCCCACGTTTAGAAGCCTTGCACTTTGGTGTAGCGGATTACTCAGCAAGCTGTCGTGCACGTACCGTCAATATCGGTGGCTTAAACCCTGATTATCCGGGTGATCAATGGCATTCAGCTATTTCACGCATGGTGGTTGCATGTCGTGCATATGGTTTACGCCCAATTGATGGTCCATATGGTGATATCAAAGATCCTGAAGGCTATACACTCGCATGTCGTCGTGGGGCGGCATTAGGAATTGAAGGTAAGTGGGCAATCCACCCATCACAAATCGAATTGGCGAATGAAGTATTTTCTCCGCCAGAAGAAGAAATTGCCAAAGCGCACCGTATCCTTGAAGAATTAGACAAGGCTGCGAAAGAAGGCAAAGGCGCTGCAACATTAGATGGCAAGATGATCGATGCGGCTTCTGCAAAAATGGCAGAGAATGTTGTTCGGGCTGCTGAGGCCATTGCTGCGAAGTCTTAAAGTTAGAATTACCTAACTTTTACTGTTGTTATTAGTGCCCGTTTTGCGGGCACTTTTGTTTCTACCTTCAGAATTTCTATTTTTGCCCCACATTATTGCTCATGAATTGAGCAATTACCCAACAAGGGAGTTTGTCCTGAGGGTTCAGAATAGGCTATAAAAGTCGTTTGGTTTGCCGAAACTCCAACGACCTATAAGGCGACCTCCAAGATTAAGCCAATAAAATAAAAACGAATCATTTTCTCGGGAGGGAATTTAAGTGGATATCCATGAGTATCAAGCGAAAGAAATATTATCCGAGTGCGGTGTAGGCATTGCAGAGGGTGGGCT
>CAYXVH010000108.1:0-18630 GCA_964468615.1 uncultured Thiotrichales bacterium
GGAAGAGAGTGGTTTTATTGTGAAGCTTGGAATGTGGGCTATAAATGAAGTATTGAAACAGTGCGAAATATGGCATAACAGTCATCAAAAACTTGAAAAAGTATCTGTTAATGTATCACCAAAGCAAATTATACATGAAAAATTTATACCGAATGTTAAAGCTTTAATTGCTAAATATGATATTGGTACTTTAAAAATAGAATTTGAAATTACAGAAAATCTTAGCCTCAATGAAGATGATAATATAATCAATAAACTATTTGAATTAAATCGGCTTGGTATCAATATAGCAATTGACGACTTTGGGAAAGGGTACTCTTCATTGTCGTATTTAAAAAATCTACCTATACAAACATTAAAGATAGATAAAAATTTCATTGATGATATATGTGAAGATAAGAATGCTGTCTCTATAGTTAGTGCAATTATTGCTGTGTCTAAAACATTAAATAAAACAGTGATTGCGGAAGGTATAGAAACTGTAGAACAGATGAATATTCTAAAAGAACTAGGTTGTGATATTGCACAAGGTTATTTTACTGGCAAACCAAAACGAGCTGAGGATATAATGGATTTCTCGAAAACGGTTATAATCAACTTAGAAGAATATAGAAAAGTAAATTAAATATTTAGTTTAAAGTTTGATATTTCGAATTATCCATTCCACTAGAGATTGATTAAACGCTATTGGCCGTAAGCGGACATATAATCAGTTTTGTGCCACTGTAAATCTTTAGTGATCCAGGTTGTAACCCTGCTGAACAGGGTTTTAAGTTAGGACAGGTGCCATAAGAGGCTGAATTAAATAACAATTTAAATTTAATAGCTCGAGTTCATAATGCAGGGGTACGTGGTTCAAGTCCACGCATAGCCACCAATTAAATCAATTGGTTATCTGTTTTTAAAATTCATATTTCGTATTTTTATATTCGGGAAGTCCGTGGGCAGTCAAAATTTAAATACTTATAATGTCTGCTTGCGACCCAAAGCGGACATTCGCAATCATACAATTAGGAAAATACAATCGGTATATACAGCTTCTCTTAAGTAATGAACTATAGTTAATTGCTAGATAATGAATACGGTATTTTACTTTGCCTATGGTTCTAATATGTCAGTAGCAAGACTGGAGAATAGAGTCTCGTCAGTACAAGTGATAACCAAAGCAAGACTTGACAACCATCAATTAAGATTTCACAAAAGAAGCAGAGACGGTTCTGGTAAATGTAATGCTAAATGTGTTGGTAACGCTGCGGATACCATATATGGCGTAGTGTTTGAGATGACCGTTTCACAGAAACGACTGTTGGATGTATATGAAGGATTAGGAAATGGTTACGACCAAAAGGATATTTCAGTTATTGCAAGTAATGGGAAAACGCTGATGTCACAGTATTACTATGCAACTGAAATTGATAATTCATTAAAACCATACGAGTGGTATAAACAACATGTCCTTCAGGGTGCTTACGAACATGGATTGCCACCAGATTATATCGCGAGCATTGAATCAATTAAAACAGTGCCAGATTTGAATACAAAACGACATGAAAGAGAATTATATATTTATCGTTAAATAGCTATTACGTCTGCTAACGACTCAAAGCGGACATTCACTAATTAGACAGCTTTAGACTGGGATGAATTTAGCGCTCTAAGAATTCAATTTCGGGCTAAAATTTCACTATGCAAACTAAAAGCATCCAGCAAAAGTGGCAATTCTGGATTGATCGCGGCGGTACCTTTACTGACATAATTGCTCGGCAGCCGAATGGTCAAATTTTGACGCATAAGCTTCTTTCTGAAAATCCAAGACAATATCGCGACGCTGCCATACACGGCATTAAGGAAATTCTTGGTATAGGTAGCGAAGACAAATTGCCGTGCGATCAAATATCCGTTGCAAAGATGGGCACGACATTAGCGACTAACGCATTACTGGAGCGAGGCGGTGAAAACACTTTACTGGTTATTACCAAAGGATTTAAGGATCAGCTACGGATTGGTTATCAAACTCGGCCAGACCTATTTGCTTTACATATTGAGCTTTCCGAGTTGCTCTATTGTGAGGTATTGGAAATTGATGAGCGAATAGGGGCTCACGGTCAGATTCTAGTGTCTCTGAATGAAGTTACGTCCCGTGAAGGCCTAGCAAAACACTACAAAAACGGTCTACGTTCGCTGGCAATTGTTCTCATGCATGGTTATCGATATCACGAGCATGAAAAACGACTGGCGAAATTGGCCAGAGAAATAGGCTTTACCCAAATCTCCGTCAGTCATGAAGTTAGTCCGTTAATGAAACTGGTTTCTCGCGGTGATACTACTGTCATTGACGCCTATCTTTCCCCCATTCTAAGAAGATACGTGAATCTGGTTGCGTCGGAATTGGAAGGGCAATGCGAACAGACTAGTAAATTGATGTTTATGAAATCAAACGGTGGTCTAACAGATGCGAAAATGTTTCGAGGAAAAGACGCCATCCTGTCTGGGCCCGCGGGAGGTGTTGTTGGCATGGCAAAAGCGTGTGAGCGCGCTGGATTAAAGAAAATGATTGGCTTTGATATGGGAGGCACATCCACCGACGTTAGCCACTTCAATGGTGAGTTTGATAAAACATATGATACGCATATAGCAGGAGTTCGATTACAAGCACCAATGATGTTGATTAATACGATTGCTGCTGGCGGTGGTTCTCTTCTTAAGTTTGATGATGCACGTTACCAAGTAGGCCCTGATTCAGCGGGTGCTCATCCGGGCCCGGCGTGTTACAGAAATGGTGGTCCACTCACCATTACAGATTGCAACGTTATGGTGGGTAAATTACAGCCCGTTTTATTTCCAAATGTGTTTGGTTCGAATGCCAATCAAGCATTGGATGATGAAACCGTTGCAACACAATTTCAAAAACTTGCCCATCGAATTGAAAAAGAAACTGGCGATAAACGACCACCCGAGGCAGTCGCAGCAGGTTTTCTGACCATCGCCATAGAAAACATGGCCAATGCAATCAAGAAAATATCAGTGATGCGTGGTTACGATGTTTCCGAATACACATTGTGTTGTTTTGGCGGTGCAGGAGGTCAGCATGCCTGCTTGGTCGCCGATGCATTAAATATGAAACAAATAATTGTTCATCCTTATGCGAGTGTGCTATCAGCCTATGGCATCGGTCTCGCAGACATTGTCGTAGATAGACAACAGTCGATAGGACAGGTCTTGGACGAGCAACTGTTGGACGAATTAGAAAAGTTGCTAAACCAATTGCAACAAGAAGGTATTGATGAACTTAGACAGCAAAGTAGTGAATACCCAGACCCAATATTCAAACGCTTTCTACGTTTACGTTACCAAGGATCGGATACGGTATTGACGGTACCGCATGCTTCACTTGATGAATTAATTTCACGATTTGAACAAACTCATCAGAGACAATTTGGATTCATTTCTCCGGAAAACGACATTGTCGTTGAAGCTATCGAAGTAGAAGTTATTTGCCAAACCAAACTTCTAACTGAAATCGAAAAGTTAGATGATGAAATTCAGCACAGTAATGCAGATGAGGTGAACAATTGCTACATCGATGGTCAATGGCAATCAACACCTTTTTATCATCGCAATTCGCTTGCTGTGAACGAGTACATTAATGGACCGGCCGTTATTTTTGATTCAAACAACACTATTGTTGTAGAACGAGGTTGGCGAAGCAAACTAACCATCGATAATAACTTGATGCTTGAGCGCTACACTGAAAGAAAAGCAAGCAAGGCTATTGGTACAGATGTTGATCCGGTGATGCTAGAAATCTTTAATAATTTGTTCATGTCTATTGCCGAACAAATGGGTACCGTGCTTGAGAAAACCGCAGTTTCAGTGAATATTAAAGAGAGGCTGGATTTCTCTTGCGCGATTTTTGACCCCACAGGTAGTCTCGTTGCAAACGCGCCGCATGTTCCCGTGCACCTTGGCTCCATGAGCGAAAGTATTAAGATAGTAATTCGTGAGCACGGCCGCGATATGACTCCTGGTAATGTGTATATCTTAAATACACCATACAATGGCGGCACACATCTTCCAGATATCACCGTGATTAAACCAGTGTTCTCTAGTCAAACCGAATTGTTATTTTACACAGCGGCTCGCGGGCACCATACCGATATCGGGGGTACCACACCGGGCTCTGCTCCCGCAGATTCTGTCAGTATTGAAGAAGAAGGTGTAGTAATCGACGCTTTTAAAATTGTTGAGAACGGTCGATTTCGTGAACAAGAAATACATTATCTTTTAACACACGGTCGTTGGCCTGCTCGCAATCCGGCGATGAATATTGCTGATATTAAAGCTCAGCTGGCAGCCTGTGAAATAGGAGCAGAAGAACTAAACAAAACAGTAAGTCATTATGGCGTGAAAACGGTACATGCCTATATGAAACATGTACAAAACAATGCCGAGGAATCCGTACGCAGAGCACTAAGCGTACTCAAAGATGGAAGTTTCAAATACGAAATGGATGATGGTCACCACGTTGCCGTGTCTATTAAGGTGGATCAAAAGAATCGCAAAGCCATTATTGATTTTACTGGAACAAGTTCTCAACATCCTGGTAATTTCAATGCACCCACCGCAGTAGTGAAAGCTGCTGTATTATATGTGTTTAGATGTCTTGTTGATGACAACATCCCACTTAATGATGGTTGCCTTAAACCTTTCGAAATCATCATTCCACAACACTCAATGATTAACCCTGAGTACCCTGCCGCTGTATTCGCTGGAAATGTTGAGACATCGCAATATATTGTGGATGCTTTATTTGGTGCTCTTGGCGTAGTTGCAGCCTCCCAAGGCACTATGAATAACTTCGTTTGGGGTAACGAAAAATACCAATATTATGAAACTCTGTGTGGTGGTACGGGCGCCACCCGTGATCATGACGGCACCGATGCAGTTCACAGCCACATGACAAATTCTAAACTGACGGACCCTGAAGTGTTGGAATGGCGTTTTCCAGTAATGCTAAATTCATTTGAAATTAAATCGGGTTCTGGCGGTAAGGGCCGACATTGTGGAGGTAATGGCGTCATACGTAAGATTCAATTCTTGGAGCACATGACAGCTAATATTATTTCAAGTCATCGAAAGGTGCCGCCATATGGGCTTGCTGGAGGAAGAAACGCTCAAGTCGGAAACAATAGAGTAGAGCACGCTGATGGTTCGATTACTCAATTATCGGGTGTAGACCAAATGCAGTTAAGGCCGGGTGACGTTTTCGTGATCGAGACACCTGGTGGAGGTGGATACGGCGATCCAGATGACAAGAATGCTACCAAATAGCGCATCGTGTTCTACAAGCTAATATTGAAGAACTCCTTAAAAGCTCATCTACTCAAGCAAGCTGGTGCTAAAGTTGCAGGATGAAGTGCAATTGAAATACTAATGTCCGCTTTGGGTCGTAAGCAGACATTGTGAACATGTTATTTATTGAATCCAACCAGATTCTCCCTTTAACGGTTTAATTTATGTCCGCTTACGGCCAATAGCGGACATTCCAAATTAGCTGAGATTGATCTCTGTCAGTGACAGAACGTTTTATGTTCATATAATTATAGCTCATTCATCGAGGAGGAAATCTCAGTTGGGCAAGGTAGAATTCAGTAAGTGGAACAATAAAATCAAACCAGGAGATAAGCTAGAAAGAATCGTTGCTAAGAGTCTTAGTCAACGGATTACCGCAGTTCGTTATTATTTAAGGTTAGCTGCGAAATGGCCATATGAGGATACTGAGTATGTGCATCAACTACGGGTCTGGTCTAGGCGTTCCGTTGCCACCCTTCAGCTCTATCGAGAATGTTTGCAAAAAAAGCATACTACCAAGCTATACAAATACTTAAAAAAAATACGTAAGGCCGCAGACAATGCTAGGAATTACGATGTATTAATCAAGAAATATGAAATTAATAAAGATAATGAAAAGACTCAACAATTTCTTACATTCCTTCATGAAAAACGCAAACTTTCTCAAACCTCGATCGAGAAGATCTTTAGTAAATTGGAAAAAGGAAAGGAGCTAGACAAACAGATAGACTTTCTCAAGCGGTACCTAAAAACACACGAATCTTCCATAGTAATAGCAGAAGCATGGAGCTTTGATGAATGGGCAAAGTCACACATCCAACCTTTCGTTACGAATTTTTTTGATTCAACGCCAAGTAACACCAATGATCTAAATGAATTACATATGTTTCGTATCCATGGAAAAACATTGCGCTATGCGATGGAATTAACCGCAGCTGTTTTTCCTCAGAATTATAAAAAAGAGCTCTATCCAGAGATTGAAATCCTATTGGCAAAGCTTGGAGCAATTAATGATTCCGCAGTGATGTTAAGATACCTTAAAAATTGGATAAAGTCTTCGACAGAAAATGAATTGATATCTGCTTTTGAACAATTCTATGTACGAGAAGAAGTTAATCTAAATGCAGAGTTAGACGATTTCCAGGCATGGTGGAGTTTGCAACATATCAAATCTCTGCATGAGAAATTCGATGACATGCTTTGTGATAAATACCGTCAAGCGGTTGTCTAGCTTTATATAATTATTATCAAATCACAAGTACTTAGTTTATTTATGGTTTCAGTAAGGCCTGAGTTTTAAAATCTGGCTTACTCTCGAATGTCCGCTTTTGGCCGAAAGCAGACATAATTAGGTTGAATTAAGGGGGGATCAGGTTGGGTTTTTCAAAACAATACAGTTTAAGGGTCGCTAACGACCTAGTGGTCGTATTATAATATAGGCACTAATCAGAATAGTGAGTGCTCATATAATGACACGCATATTCGTAGGTTTATTATTAATTTGCGCAGCTGAATCTGCTCTTGCGCTTCGCTGTGGGCATAAGCTTGTAACAGAAGGTGATTACATTGAGGAAGTTCGGTTTCGATGTGGTGACCCACTAGCAATTGATACATATACTATTTTTCGTGAACAACGTAGTTTATATGCTGGACACAATAGATTCATTAAAAACAAATATTCGCACTTTGTTAATCAAACTGATTCAGTTGCAATTATTCGAGGCGGGCATATAGAAATCTTTGTTGAAGAGTGGGTATATAACTTTGGTCCACATCGATTAATGCGACGCTTACATTTTGAAAATGGCATCCTACGAGATATTGATTCGATAAGGCGCGGCTATTTAACAAATAAATAATTGTTAGTAAGAATAACGAATGACCGCTAACGACCCAAAGCGGACATTGGGTGTTTCTAATTTGCTGTTCGATTATCTGTCAACCCACTAATGTTTTGAGGATTTTGTTGAATCTCGTTAATTCGTATTTTCGTAATAGTGTCCTGAACTTCGGGTGTTTTTGATGAAATATTAGTTGTTGCTCCTTTTTTGAATCGAAAGTCACAGTAACTACATCCATCGGCAAGCGTTTGGGTGCGAGTAAGACCCCATCCCAGTGCATCGCTTAAAGCAATGTCTGACATACAAATATAGGGAGCAAAAGCTGCGCTCCCATGTTTCATTGCAAAATTATAATTTCCACATCGATGGTAATTGACACCTATATCAAAATCATCACCTTTGCCAACAAGGTACTTGATCTCAAAATCACCAAAAAAACCTTTTTGTTGAGTACTTGCTCTCCTCTCCATAACTTTTCTAACGAAGTTTGAAAACATGAGCCATTTCAAAAGCCAACGTTTCCATTTAGGAACGGTTTCAATTAGTAAACCAATTGCTTGGTGACACAATTCCCAAGCCTCTGATGGTGGTTTCCCATGGATTTGCATTGCTTTATAGACTGCAAGTTCTTGAGCTGTACCAATGAGAAATGTATTCAGAAACCGCGCTCGTACTTCTTTAATGAAAGGGATTTCAGGAATTAGTTTTTTATATTCCTCGCGCATTTCTTTTAGCAAAATATTTGTGAAATCTTCGCCGTAGCGCACTGTCATTGGATCTTTCATCAATGAACAAGTCCTATCGAAATCTTTCAGGAGTTTCTCTTGGCGCGAGCTGTAATAACCGATAATTTGATTAGACATTTGCCTACTTATTTATTTAAAGTTCTTACAATGCTTCTAATTTAATGCACTTTTATATTATAAAATTGAGATATATCAATTCATAGGAACATCAAATCTTAAATGATAAAAATGATTAATCTGCAGGTAGAGGCAGTGAGGATGTCTATCCCACCTCCGAAATTGTACTTAAATTGTTAGTTTTAAGTGAGACAAGTGAATGGCCGCTATTGGCCTAAAGTGAAAACTAATTATTAGTTATATAGTAATAAACATGTAATTAAGAATTGAGTATATATCTAGCTACTTCATTTTAAAATTTGTTCATGTTGCTACAGCATTTATTTCGATTGTAGGATTTACTATTCGTGGTATATGGATGATTCAGTCATCACCAATGCTGCAGAAGCGGTGGATTAGAATAATGCCGCATATCAATGATACTATTCTACTACTTTCAGCAATATCTTTGGTGATAGTTACTTCGCAATACCCTGGTCTGGTTATTTGGATAAATGCAAAAATTGCAGCGTTATTAATTTATATTATTTTAGGAACTGTTGCGCTAAAAAGAGGGGAGACAAAACTAATTCGTATTATTTCTGGGGTTTTGGCGTTACTAACATTTTCTTATATTGGTATGGTTGCGTTAAGCAAAAATATATTTATTTTTATTTAAAATAATTTCAGCTTAACGTAAGCGATAAGTTTCGTGGCAACCGCGGCAAGCAGTAATCACTTCTCCTAGTGCTGCAATTACGTCCTCCTCACTTTCCTTGCTATCTTTAGCCGCTGCGTTTTGGGATATAATTACGTAATTGCTTGTTGCGCGGTATAACTGGTTCGCCATGTGTTGCATTGATTTTGGCCAGTGTTTAATAATTTTATGATCCCCGATGAGTGCTGGCGAGCTCCAACTTAGCCGTGATTCGACAATGCGTTCCGCCTTATTATAGTCATCGGACTGAATAGCTTGGATAATATCCTCCAGTGCGCGAATGTGATCACGCATAATTATTACCGTCTTTTCTTTTATATCATCAGGCAGCTTTACTAGCATTCTTGAGTCCATATTATTTTCGGCATATGTGTATGGAACAGTAGAAAAAATGAGACAACAGATCATAGCGGTCAGTTTCAGTAAGCGAATTGCCCTCACCTTTCTTGCTGAAACAAAAAGAAACTTAATTTTCATCATTTGTTCACTCGGCAATGATTTTTTCTGACCACTCGACATCATCCACGAAGGATTCAGGGGTTCCAATAAGTGCACCGGCTTTCGTAATCTCTTCTTCGGTTACCCCTCTAGCCCTTGAGCACGCACCACAGCATTCTATTTGGATGCCTAGTTTTACGCTCTCATTCCACTGTTCTGCAACCGAAGGCCAGCCCATGGGGATTAAATTTTCACGAACAACTGGACGGGCCAAAGTCACCGCTTCACCAAGCAAAAAAATTCGAACATCATGTCCCGCACTCGCCAGCACATTACTGTGGCCAAAAACCATTTCAGCATTTGTTGGGTTGTCGCTTCCCCATGAAGATTTCATAAATATTTTTGCCATGACTTTTTCCCTGACTTTTATTTATTGGAAATTTAAGTTCATAAAAATATATTAGAAAAATATAGACTTAGATTTGTTTATGAAGCGTCTCGGTAACGGCGGTTAATTGTGTAGTTTGTAATTTTACCAATAAATGGTAAGCCCAACATGCCAGGTAGCCAAATACAATGACTGAGATCGCGGAATGTATTAATACCAATAGTCATTAGTTTATGACCTGCACGAGGTTGATCACGATAGGTGCCAAACAATCGATCCCACCACGGTAAATTAAAACCGAAATTACTATTCGTTTCATCATCTTCAATTGAGTGGTGAACTCTATGCATATCCGGAGTCACAACAAACCATCGTAGTAGACGATCTGCTTTTTGTGGTATGCGCACATTTGCGTGGTTAAACATGCTGGTGGCATTTAATAACACTTCAAAAATCAATACCGCAACAATTGGTGGGCCGAGCACCAATATCGTGGCAAGCTTGATCAGCATGGATAAAATAATTTCAATTGGGTGGAAGCGCGATCCAGTGGTAACATCGAAATCGAGATCGGCATGATGAACTCGATGTAACCGCCAAAGCACAGGGACTGCGTGAAATAAAACATGTTGAAAATAAATTACTGCATCCATAATGATTACAGACGCAATTACGGCAAACCAGTAGGGAATTTGTAGATAATTTAGTATGCCCCAGCCCTGTGTTTCTGCAAATGCAGCCATAGCAACAGCAGCTGCGGGAAATATCAAGCGTAAAAGTATGGTGTTAAGGGCTACGATCCCAAGGTTATTCATCCAACGTATGGATTTTGAAACGCCGAGAGTCCTTCTAGGAGCAAGAATTTCCCACAATGCCATTACTCCAAGCACTACAAAGAAGAATCCAATGCGAATATTCATTTCATAGCTTATTATAAATTCGTTTAGATGCACGGTTTGTTTCTCTAAAGCTTATTTATATATGTAGATACTTGATGTTCGCTAGCGACCCATACATGAATATCTACAAGCAGTAGACATCAAATATGAAATATCAGTAAGGATTACTTATTTGGTTTTAAGTTATCCCAGAAAACATAAGCAAGTACTAACGCCATTATTAAATAAATCAATTCGTACATATATTTACCACATGTTAATTACTAAGCTATTAGGCTAGTAAATTGATAGATTCGGTATGCTGATCTAGGTCAATAAGTTAGCGATAACTATCGGTATAGTCGAGTGATCACTACAGGTAGTTATCGGGTATTCAAATAAATATAATTTTTAATATAAAAACATTAGAAATAAGAGTGCTATGTAAATGCAAAAATATCCTCATCACTACTATGCGAAAGCGCAAGGAAAACCGAAAGGCTTAGTTACTACAAAATCAGGTAATTTGGTGGCTCTAGAAATTGCTGCACCTAAAGAATTTGATGGCCCCGGGGATAATTGGTCACCAGAGGAATTATTAGTCGCAAGTGTAGCTGATTGTTTAATTTTGACTTTTCGTGCAATAGCGACTGCCTCAGGATTAGAATGGTTAGAGTTATCCTGTGAGGCAGAAGGGGTGTTAGAAATGGTTGATAGAAAAACTCAATTCACTGAGATCTTCATCAATGCCACTTTAAAAATTAATTCACATGATGATGAGGGAAAAGCCTTGCTGTTATTAGAGAAAGCTGAAAATAGCTGTCTAATTACTAGCTCGCTCGTAGCAAAAACGCATTTAAAAACAAACGTAACCGTTGGTTATTGAATGTCCGCTATAGATGGGGTAGGTGTTAAAATTAGGCCTTTGATGCAAATCATTCATATTGATTAGAAAATACTTTACTATATTCTGATTCAATTTAACGATCAAAACAGTTTGATCTAAAGATATTAATTTGTACAAACTAAATAATTATTTACATTCTACACTTTTTATTAGTGTGTTAGTCCTAATGCAATCGTCAATTCATGCAGCGCCTACGGAAGAGCAGCTTTTAGGGGAAAATGTATTTATGAATAACTGCGCAGTTTGTCATGGGGCAGATGGAAAGGGAAATGGCCCTATGGCAGAACAGTTAATTAAAGCTCCAAGTGATCTTACTTTATTAAGTAAAAATAATGGCGGCTCTTTTCCTGAAACAGTGATTTACCAACTTATTGATGGGCGTAGAGTAGTCATCACAGATGAAGGTCGCAGTGTAGAGTCATTCCATGGACCAAGGGATATGCCTATCTGGGGTGATATTTTTCGTACAATCGAAGGAGATGAGGGCGCAGTAGATGAGATAATTAGTAATTTACTCGAGTACCTTGGAAGTATTCAAATTAAGTGAATCAGTTTAGATTGAGCTAATATTGCGATGGAACGTAGTATTATAGCATTTTGAGCAAGCTGGAATTTTACCTGCTTTATAAAAATATATTTTCTCACCACACTCATCACAGATGAGAGTGCCAGGTCCAGTTATTTCTCCGCTGTAATAGTTTGATAGAGGCTGAACACTATCTTTTAACTGTAATAACTTCACTGTAGTTTCATCAGCAACCTTTAATAAAAGATCGAGCAATTCATTTTCGAGTAATGTAGTTTCATAGCCTAACCAACCTTTAAGTTCATGCCCGGATTTCGATAAGTATGTAGCTGTATCACTCAGATCACGTTTAAGGTAACGTGCAAGATCATCCGCTTCTTTTTGAGATAGCTTTTCTAGTTTGATGGCATTTTCTTTAGCTTCGTCGACGAGTTTGTGTGCTAACTCTTCAGTCTTATTCTCTACCTTGTGAAAATTATCAACTGTATGTTCGTACATTTTCTCATAGATTGCACCGAGTGCATCCATAGGATCATTGTGTAGTGGGCTTTTCATATTTATCTATGCGTTAAATTCATGACTACTATTATGGAGATTTTGTGCTACTTGATATTGATATAGCTCAATGATTGATTTCTTTGCGCTGTTTCTTGGAAGTCTTGGGTAATAAATCGCGCATTTTTATGATGTGTTGGCGGTGATCTTTAGGGTCGCCAAAATCTGCAAATTGAGCATATCTTCGATGGGCACTTAATACTTTTTTAGCATGCTTGATAGGGCACCAATACTGTTCAGTGCGTGCGACAATTTCATGTGAATATGCAATTAAGCCATTTACATATCCGCAATACATGCAGTTTATTTTTTCTATACTGTTAAGATAAGAAAGGTGTTGTCGATCTATGACAATATATTTTTTACGATCTACCTTTTGAATTTTATATAAAGAAAAACAGATTAATTGATAAATTGAAACGGTCAAGTCTACTAACATAAATGGCAGAAGCATAGCGTAAATTACTGGTACCGAAATTACATTTAGAGGATTGCTATTTTTCAGTCAGTGGAAAATTCCTACTTTTAATTTTAGATGTGCTTGTTCAACGGCAGCTTCGAACTTTATTTTTGTGCCTTCAAGGCGATATAAAAAATCAGCTTCATGGGTCTTTATTGCTTCTTCTAGCTCTTCTTCTCTTATTCTGATTTCATCCAGTAACTCACTAATCCTTGAATTCATATTTGCTTGCCACTGTTTATAATTATTGCAATAGTACTATGCGAAATCTTTATTCTATGTATCAGGTTGAGGCATAGGGAGGCCGGCTAATTTGCATAATTCATGTATAGGGTCGGTAGGGAAAAGAGTGTAAATATGTTTTTCATATTCTTTTGTTTCATGAAAATGCTTATCTTTTTTTTTGCCAAGAGTAAGTACTAGCTGGTGCATGGTAGGATTTACTAGATTCTCGAGGTAGTATTCACGAAAATATAAGATCAATTCCCAGTGATCGACATGTAATTCTATATTTTCATGTTCAGCAAGTTTGGATGTAAATTCAACACTCCAATTCTCTGGGTTATACAAAAAACCTTGCTCATTTGTTTCGATGGATTTTTCATTCACTTCAAATTTCACGATTCTACTTCCATTAAATATTATTTTTCCGAATATATGCTTGTAAATGATAGTGCTAACTTGCTGCATGTATGTTGATATAGCTCATTTTCCGCTAGATATAGGGCTGAAGCTAGAATTTATATAATTCTTGATAAAGATCAATCTTGGGTAAGTTTATTCCAAATAGTATGGAAAAGGTATGAGAAGAAAATAAAACTGTAAACAAGAGGTGCAACATGACATTCGGAACACTGGAAATACTCGCACTTATTCTTATAGTGGCAACAGCAATTAAACTTGTTATTTTTTTGGTTAATCCAGAATGGTGGTATAGCTTTATTGGTGGCATATATAGTAAGCCTCCACTTGCATCGTTCATAGCATTTGTGTTGGCGATGATTGTTCTATATTTATTACTAGCTTCTGGAGTAACGATTGTTGAGATACTTGCAGTTTGTCTGTTTGTTGCGTTATTAATAGCAGTAGGTCTGTCAAAATATGCGGACAAATTGATTCCCTGGGTAAAGGGGAAAAATATTGTCTTTGTTTTAAAAGAAATTTGGCTCTATACGCTAGTTTGGTTGCTTTTATTGGCGTGGGGCGTTGGCGAGATATTTTTAAGCTAAGTACGTTTATGTGCCTATATGTGTTTTATTTCAGAATTTTAATAACTTATTAAGTGAATTATGAGTGAAGAAAATTTACATACGTTATTACGTAAATTGAAAAAGGAACTTAGTGATTTAGATGCAAATAGTGTAATACGTAAAGAGGTAAATTCACTAATAACTGACATAGAGCTAAAGTTGAAATTGCAGGAGGTGTCTCTAACCGAAAATATACGTGATAATATAGAAAAATTTGAGGATGAGCATCCAAAGGTGACAGCTATACTACGTGAAATAATGATTAAATTGGTAAATATAGGAATTTAATCACGTAACAAGGAATTACCAAAGGTATGCATCGCTAAGTGGATCCACTTTTGTATGTTTTCTAATTAAATTTTCTACATGAATCAATTCCTGACTTAATTTATCAAGTCCATAGATCCAAGCAATTACTAATTCATCTGTTTCGTCAACATCTAGTGAGTCGCATATAGCTTTCTTAAATGCCTGTTTCATGATTGGGTAGTACTCATTTTTGATTCCATGTTGTATATGGATATGCGCAATTATATCTAGCTTATCAAAAACCAATTTAAAATTATCAACTTCTGTGCAATAAAATATAATTGTATCAATTAGTCTTTGCGATTGTTCTGGGGGTGTGTTTTTAAATAGGTTTTTGATTTCTGTATCTGCTGCAAACATGTTCTTATATGTTCTATCACCAATATCATGTCTATGAGCTTCGATGATAGGGTAAGTGCGTTTTAGTAGTTCAATATATCTTAAATCACCACTTAACATTTATTTTCTCCCGTGTTAGCTGGGTGTGTAGTTAAATTCTAAAGATTATGTTTAAAACACGAATGACTTAAATCAAAATTAAAACTATTAGTGGATGGAATAGATTATGTAGATTTACTGTATGCAAGACACGGGAGTGCAATATATGGTTTTAGCTATTATCTGATAACTATCAGGTTTGTCTTATGGGGGTTACATGTCCCCTTCCGCATATATTTCCCGTATCTTGCATAAGATGGCCGCATAGATATGAGCCATAAGTAGATAATAAGGTAACTAGAAAACTAACTATTGATCTAGATCAGCTCGGCTATAGAAAATTATATTTATGACTACTAATATCTTTACTTATAATTAAAATACATTCAGTGTAAACTAATACTCAGATTACATTTAGGGGAATTCCTCACTCAGAAGCTGTAGAAACAAATATTCTAAATAAAGTTGAAAAGCTCGAGAAATTCTACAATCATATTTTAGCTTATCGTGTCATCGTTGAGTCTGAGCACCACAGTCACCACAAGGGAAACTTATATCACATACGTATTGAGTTGGATGTGCCTGAAAAGAATATTGTCGTAAATCATGAAAATCACTCTAAGCATGAGCATGAAGATATGTATGTCGTGATTAGGGACGCATTTGATGCGGCGAGGCGTCAATTAGAAGATTATGCTCGCATTAGAAGAGGGGATGTCAAACATCATCAAAATAACATTGAGGGATACTAATTCGTTTGAAAATGAGGGTTAGAGGATCATGCTTTGCTATTTCTGGATTGTTTCCAGATAGAGTAATAACTCAAATATTCTTCCTCTAACGAGAGTTTCTAAATTGCGTTGATTTGTATCCAACCAACTCTCCGAATTAAATCGGTCTCCCCAAACTGGCATATCTCGTGCTCCATGGGACATAATTTCTTCTCGACCGTCAATAATTTTATATAACTTGCTAAATGGAAAAACACCATAATTCTTTTTTTCGATTAGTGTTAAGTCTGAAGGAGCTACTTTTAATTCAAATGCGTATACACCATGTCCTTTAGCATCAATACCGTGGCAGAGTGAACATGTCTGTATATATTCTTTATTACCCATGGTAATTGCATCTTTAGTCTCTGCTAGTAATATTATTTGGCTTTTTAATTCTTTTCCTTGGTTGTTAGAATCCTTCTTTAACTCTTTTTGAGCCTTGATTATGTCTTCAACCTGTTCTGCATATACTGTGCATGCTAAGCAACTAACAATTATTAGACATAATGCTATAAATAACTTTCGTTTTTTTAATGTATACATAACTATAATTGTCTTATGATCAATGTTCTCATTTTATATATATAAATCTATATTCAATTTGATACAAATCATTTTTTCTGTTGCAGAAAATAGTTGAGTTAACAATATGCTAATTTATATCAACTATATATTTAACGGCTTGTGTCTAATTCTGTAGATTCATTAATTAGTTTTGTGACTGACGCTATTATATCGATAGGTAACGGGAACACAATGGTAGAACTTCTTTCTCCTGCTATTTCAGTTAGCGTTTGTAGGTAGCGTAGCTGCAATGCTTGCGGTTGTTGAGCCAGCACCTTTGCTGCCTCAAGCAATTTATGTGAGGCTTGTTGTTCACCTTCTGCATGAATGACTTTTGCACGTCTCTCGCGTTCAGCTTCGGCTTGTTTGGCAATCGCACGGATCATGCTTTCATCGATATCTACATGCTTGATTTCTACATTCGAAACTTTGATCCCCCACGCATCTGTGTGTTGATCTAGAATTCTTTGTATATGCTGATTAAGTTTGTCACGTTCCGATAGCATTTCATCTAAGTCATGTTGACCTAATACTGATCGTAAAGTGGTTTGAGCTAGTTGGCTTGTTGCCTCTAAAAAATGCTCAACTTGAATAATTGCATTTTTTGGTTCAATGACGCGAAAATATACAACCGCATTAACTTTCACTGAAACATTATCATGTGAAATAACATCTTGAGTGGGTACATCCATTACAATGGTTCGTAGATCAACACGTACCATCTGTTGAATGATAGGAACAATGATAATTAGGCCAGGGCCTTTAACTTTCCAAAATCTTCCCAGCAAAAACACTACACCTCGTTCATACTCTCGCAATACCCTAAACCAAGACAATACGAACAGTACTATGATTGCTATAAGGGCAGCCCAATAAATCATGATGATTTCTCCGTTGCGTAATTTTCTGGCTCAACAATTAATGTAAGTCCCTCAATTCCAGTCACACGAATACTTTGTCCAGGCGGTATAGGAACATTTGATTTAGCTTGCCAGCTTTCGCTGTGCACCCGTACTCTGCCATAGTTTTCTACCGCCTCGATTACTTCTCCAGCACTGCCTATTAATTCCTCGCGACCACTTACAACCGGTTTATGCCGAGCCTTAAAAACCATTGACAGCAATGCGAAAAAGAACAGCGCATTTGCAACAGCAAAAGTAGAAATGAAAGGAATGGATATGCCATACCCTTCATAATCAGTATCAATTAAAATGATTGAACCAATGACAAATGCAATTACACCCCCAATTCCAAGCGCGCCAAAACTAGGGACAAAAGCTTCACCAATCATAAATAAAATGCCAAGTAAAATTAGCGCGAGGCCTGCATAATTAATAGGTAGTACTTGAGCTGCATAAAGAGCGAGTAGAATGCATATGCCTCCCAACACGCCGGGAAAAACAAATCCAGGGTTTAACATCTCGTAAATTAACCCAAACATTCCAAGCGTCATTAATATTGGAAGAATATTTGGATCAGTAATCACTGATAGCAATTTATTTCGCCAATCTGGTTCAAAATAATTTATTGATGTTGTTGAAGTTACTAGCTTGCGTTCTTCCCCTAATATTTGTACTGAATAATTGTCGAGTTTAGTTAATAAGTCCTGAATGCTATTTGCAATCAGATCGATTACATTATTGTTAATAGCTTCCTCGGCAGATAAACTACTCCCACTGCGCACGGCTTTTTCTGCCCATTCCTCATTGCGTCCGCGAAGTTGTGCAAGGCCGCGTATATAGGCTGCTGCATCATTAATAATTTTATTTTGCATAGCATTTGGCATATGTTTGTTATCGTTTGGTTGTTCTATTTCTTCATTGTCTTCCATAGGTTCTTCATCTGAAGGTTGTGGAGAGCCGGGGAACTCAGGCATTCCACCAATACTTACAGGTGTTGCAGCGCCTAATGTGGTGGCTGGGGCCATCGCTGCTATATGCGATGCATAGAGAATATAAGTACCGGCACTTGCAGCGCGTGCGCCACTAGGGGAAACAAAAGTTACCACTGGAACGGGTGAGGAAATAATGCCTTGGATGATGTCTCGCATAGCGGTATCTAAGCCGCCGGGCGTGTCCATTTTTAAAAGTACAAGTTCTGCACTTGAATTTATGGCATCGTCTAAGCCACTTAAAACATAATCGCTTGTGGCTGGGCCAATTGGGCCGTTGATGGTAATTACAACCACTTGCTTACTGATATTTTGCTCTTCTGCAAATACTTGTGAAACCAGAATCACATAGAAAAACATAAACGTTACACAATAAGCGCATATATAGTTCAGTTTAAGGTTCTTAAATGTTTTCATTACCGTTACATGATGTGTGTAATGATCTTGATATACCTATTGATGCTAATGAGTGTTGTCATATGTCAAATTATGTAATTTTT
>CAYXVH010000109.1:0-2774 GCA_964468615.1 uncultured Thiotrichales bacterium
TATTTAAATTTCTTGGCAAAAGTTTTTTCATCAAAACCCACTTCAATAGTTTTATCTTTTTGAGCTACTGGACGTTTTATTAACGTAGGGTATTGTTGCATTAATGTTATTGCTTTTACTTGGTTAATGTTAGAACGATTAGCCTCAGTTAATTCCTTCCAGGTTCTACTGCGTTTGTTTAGAAGTGCTTCCCATTCAATTTCTTTGCACCAATCGCTTAACTGCTTTTTGGTAATGCCTTGTTTTTTATAATTGTGGAATTCAAATTCAATTCCACGATCCTTTAACCACTTTTGAGATTTTTTTACTTGGTCACAATTTGGGATACCAAAAATTTTCAGCATGCTAATGAATTGTGTTTTAGTCGATGGTTCTTAATAATTCGTTAATGCCTACTTTGCTGCGTGTTTTTTCATCTACCTGCTTAACGATAACTGCGCAATAGAGGCTGTATGTGCCATCTTTTGAAGGAAGGTTTCCAGAAACGACTACGGATCCTGCTGGGATTCGGCCATAGGTTACTTCACCTGTTTCACGATTGAAGATTTTTGTGCTCTGACCAATGTATACGCCCATGGAAATTACTGCGCCTTGTTCTACGATTACACCTTCTACAATTTCTGAGCGCGCGCCAATAAAGCAATTGTCTTCAATAATGGTAGGGGTTGCTTGTAATGGTTCTAAAACGCCACCGATGCCTACACCGCCAGAAAGGTGAACGTTTTTACCTATTTGTGCGCACGAGCCGACGGTCACCCAAGTGTCGACCATGGTGCCGGTATCTACATATGCACCAATGTTTACATAGCTAGGCATTAAGATTGCATCTGGTGCAATGTATGCCCCATGTCTCACCATTGCGCCGGGTACAATTCTGGCACCTTGTTTTTTAATTTCGTCATCACTCATTTGTGAAAACTTGGTAGGAACCTTGTCGTAATATTTGGTTACACCGATATCAATGATCTCATTTTCATTCATGCGAAATGAGAGAAGTACTGCTTTTTTAATCCACTCGTTGGTGACCCAGTCGTTACCCTGTTTTTCTGCAACCCGAATTTCACCTGCGTCCACTTTTTTTAAGGTTGACTCAACTGCATTGCGAACTTCTGGATCAGTGTTGGCGGGGGTGATGTCTGCACGTTTTTCAAATGCGGCTTCAATGACATCTTTTACTTGGTCTGACATGGTCTCGGTTCTCCTTGGATTCCTGCAACTCTAAATATTTATAATTCTAGTAATAATTCTTTGATGCGATTGGCAGCTTCTATGCATTCTTCTTTTGTAGCTACCAGCGCTAAGCGTACACGGTTTTCACCTGGGTTATAACCATTAACCGTTCTAGCCAGATAGCTTCCGGGAAGAGTGAGTACATTTTTTTTAGAATAAAGTAATTTGCAGAATTCAACATCGTCCATAGATAATGTAGGCCATAGATAAAACCCTGCATCGGGCCTCTGGCAAGTTAAGACTGGTTGAAGAATATCCAGTACTGCATCGAACTTCTCAGCATATTTTTGGCGATTAGATTCAACATGTGATTCATCTGTCCAGGCTGCAACACTTGCTGCTTGGGTGGGAAGGGGCATGGCGCAGCCGTGATAAGTGCGGTAACTAAAGAATTGCTCAATTAAATCATTTGAGCCTGCTACAAATCCTGAGCGTAGTCCTGGTGCATTGGATCGTTTGGACAAGCTATAAAATGCCATGCAATTATGGAAAGCTTCGTTACCCATTTCTTGTGCATGGCGAAGTAAGCCGTTAGGTGGCTTGTCGTTTGGAGAATAAATTTCTGAATAACATTCATCTGATGCAATCACGAATTGATGTTTGGCTGAATGTTCAATTAACTTTTGCAGTGTGTGTGCCGGAGCTACTTCGCCAGTAGGATTCCCGGGTGTGCAGATATAAAGAAGCTGGCAACGCTGCCAAATTTCATTGCTGATTTCCCATAATGCAGGTATGTCACCATCCACAACGGCACAATCATAATAAATTGGTTCTGCACCGGCGAGCAATGCCGCACCTTCGTATATTTGATAGAAAGGATTAGGGATTAACACAACCGGTTTGCTAGAGGAATCTATTACACATTGTGCAAAGGAAAATAATGCTTCACGTGTGCCATTTACAGGCAAAATATTATTTTTACTGTCTAAATTCTCTTCGGATAGCTGAAATCGGTTTCTAATCCAGTTCGTGCACGCGTTACGCATTGCATCCGTGCCGCGGGTGGTGGGATACTTGGAAAGCTCATCAATATTGCGATTTAGCTCTTCTTTAATTATTGCAGGTGTTGGGTGTTTAGGTTCACCAATAGCAAGTGACACGGCTTGGAGTTGTGCGTTGACATCCATTTGAGAAACTAATTCATTTAGTTTCTCAAATGGATAAGGCTGTAGTTTTGTGAGATTTTTATTCATATACAAAGTCAGTGTTTTACACTTCTAGCGTCACCTGTTTGGGTTGTTGAAGATAATCCAGAATTACAGTTTTGAGTCTTTCTTGATGTTTTTTGTCTAGAGGTTGGTAATCTAGATTACTAATGTGAAATAAATTGTGTACGCGTTCCCCTAGTGTAGAAATACGCGCATTGTGTATGGCAATGCTGCAGTCGACAAAGGCATTTCCCAAGCTAGCGAGGAAGCCGGGAAAATCGGGTGCTTTTATTTCCATAGTTGTGTAATTATTTACAGTGCTGATGTCAAAATAAATCTCAACAGGTATTCGTAGCTCACGAATCTGTCGCGGTAAATCTTGGTTAATACTGGGTA
>CAYXVH010000110.1:0-12388 GCA_964468615.1 uncultured Thiotrichales bacterium
AAAAGTAAGCTAGTAATAATGCAGCTATGCGAGTCATATTCAACATTTAAAATAACGGCATTAATTGAGTGGGCAGTAGCGTGCTTCTTTACTACTAAAATGATTCTGCTGCCTTCTCCTCTTATAGGCTAAGCATTACTATTTTTTAGTTTGCTTAAATGCATTTCTAACCCACTATTCATGTTGAATCTACAATGTCTGCTTTGGGTCGAAAGCGGTCATTCACATTACTTTGTAGATATAAAAATTATATATAAAGATTTACCACTATTGGCCGAAAGCGGACATTCGGCAAAATAGTTTTCGCTAAGGCTCCATGCCAATTTTGGAAATCTGTGAATAACCTTTCAAGTGACAGTATCCAGTTACTCTTAGTCGTACCTTTTTATCATTGGAAGATGCTTCAACTAACAATTGGTAAAGCTGTTTATTATTAGCATGAAACCACTGCTTTTCATCGCAGAAGCTCGGATTATTACTGACATTAACTTGAACCAAAAAATTACCAAAAGAGTCGCTCTCTAACGAGAGTATTTGACCGTAATCGGTCCAACCTGATTTGGCCATTAGTGGACTTGAAGATAAACCCAAAATGAGCAACGTTATTAGGTAAGTTCGTTTCATCGTTTTTATGGAAAATTGCTTTGCAAACTACAATAATAATTATCAAACACATTGGGATTGATGTAAGTCAAGATGGCGAGAAAATATAGCCGTGGTTAGGTGCTTTTTATTTGCTTGGGTTAGATGTGGTACATATTTTGGTAAATTGGATTAATCTATTGAATGACCGCTATTGGCCGAAAGCGGACATTAAGGAAATATAAGATTTAATCTGATGCATCATCCATGATGCGATTCATATTCGTACCTCCTGTACTCGCCACTAAAAGTTATCTCTTGCTTAACAGAAGTTCGATAAATATAGCGATTCAGGTAGTCAAATATCATCATTTTGTCTTTTAAAGATAAAGGATAGTCGAATCATGCCGTTTAAAGACTAATAAATTAAATTCGGCAGAGTAATTGCTGCATCAAAGATAGAAGGATTCATGGCTACGATATTTCTTGCACGTCAACCCATCTATAATCGTCAACTGAGTGTTTTTGCGTACGAGCTTTTGTATCGCAATAAGGTTTCGGATCAAGCCGATGTCGTCGATGGAAACAGAGCCACTTCAGATGTGATTATCAGTGCATTAATGGATATAGGCTTGGAAAATATTGTCGGAAATAAATTAGCGTTTATTAATATGACGCGGAGTTTCCTAGTTGGTGAATTACCTCTTCCTTTGATGAAAGAACAAATTGTACTGGAGGTGCTTGAAAATGAAGTGCCTGATGAACAGTTAATTTCAGGTTTAGAAAACCTGGCACATTCTGGTTATCCTGTTGCGTTAAATGATTTTATTTATACTCCGAAATTCGATCGTCTGTTAGAAATTGCTCAATTTGTGAAACTTGATGTCAGTATTTTAAGTTCTACGGATCTAGAAACCCATGTAAATATGTTGCGAAAGCACAATGTTAAGTTATTAGCAGAAAGGGTGGAGACTCAGGAAAAATTTGAACAATGTAAAGAATTGGGGTTCGATTATTTTCAAGGATTCTTTTTCTGCAAGCCTCAGGTAGTGATTGGAAAGCGAGTTGAGGGTAATCGAATGATTGTTCTTAAACTTATTTCAGAGCTACAAAATCCATCTGTCAGCATGGACGAACTTGAAAATTTGATTGGGCACGATGCAACGCTCGCTTATCATTTGCTTCGCTATATGAATTCTGCGTTCTATGCTTTACGTATAAAAATAGAATCTATCAAGCATGCATTAACACTACTTGGAACTGATGAAGTTAGGAAATGGGCGAGCTTGATGTTGATGTTACGACTTTCTGATCAGAAGCCTAAAGAGCTAATGCTAACGGGAATGATGAGAGCCAAGATGGCTGAGATTCTTGGAGGTTCTGTTTCAAATGCTAATGCCGATCAATATTTTGCGGTGGGATTATTTTCAATTTTAGATGCGCTATTGGATATGTCATTGCAAGAGGTGCTCGATACCTTACCATTGACAGAAGAAATGAGTTCAGCGTTGTCATCTCATACCGGAAAAATGGGAGAGGTCTTGCGTAATATCAAATACTACGAGCAAGGTGATTGGGATGAACTGATGACCTTAATAGATCACTCTGCGTATCAAAAAGCTTATCTTCAAGCAATTAAATGGGCTAGTGAGCTTGGAGGCAATATCTAAGTTACGATGCATAAGCGGATATTTATTTCTTAATCGCAAGCTCAATCCCCTGCTCTGCCACATCCACCAACATTTTAATTTCTTCAGGGGTAATCACATATGGCGGCATAAAGTAAATCACATCACCTAAGGGTCTTAACAAGGCATTATTTTTCAGGCCATATTTGTAAACCTCTAAGCCTCTGCGTTCCTGCCAAAGATAAGATTGTTTACTAGCTTTATCTTTTACCAATTCTATCGCAGTGATCATGCCACGTTGTCTTACATCGCCCACATGTGGATGAGATTGGAAGCGCTCACACTGTTTTGAGAATTCAGCGCTGAGCATTTGGTTATTGGCAATTACATTATCTGTGTTGAAGATTTTTAAGGTTGCGAGGGCTGCTGCACAACCTAGCGGGTTACCGGTGTAACTGTGAGAGTGCAAAAATGCTGTGAGGTTTTCATAATCATCATAAAAGGCTTCATAAACGTTATTTGTGGTCAGCACTACAGATAATGGAAGATATCCACCAGTGAGGCCTTTAGAAAGGCACATAAAATCAGGACTGATATTGGCTTGCTCACAGCCAAACATAGTTCCCGTTCTACCAAAGCCTACTGCAATTTCATCTGCAATCAGATGTACATCGTATCGGTCACAGGCTTCGCGCAATAAGGTTAGATATTCTGGCGCATACATGCGCATGTAGCCCGCGCATTGCACGAGAGGCTCAACGATTACGGCACAAGCCTCTTCATGATGCTTCTCTAAGGTTTTCTCCATGTGCGCAAACATACGTTTGGCATACTCTGCTTCAGACTCACCCAATTCCCGGTTATAACTATCAGGGCTCGGTACTGTAATCACATCAAGCAGCAAAGGCTCATACACTTCTTTGTATAAGGCCACATCCCCTAAAGATAAAGCGCCAATGGTTTCGCCATGGTAAGAATTACTAAGATTTATAAATTTAGTCTTTTTAGTTTTGCCGATATTTTTCCAGTAATGGAAACTCATCTTTAGCGCCACTTCTACTGCCGAGGAACCATTATCTGCATAAAAACATTTGCGCAGTGGCTCTGGAGTTATCTCAATCAACTGTTCCGATAAATTAATAACGGTCTCATGAGAAAAACCCGCTAACAATACGTGCTCCATACAATCCAGCTGCTCTTTAATGGCATTGCTTATGGTTTCATTTGCATGTCCAAATAAATTTACCCACCAGGAACTGATGGCGTCTAGGTATCGATTACCATCGAAATCTTCTAGCCATACACCTTTAGCGCTTTTAATTGGCACCATAGGCAAATGCTTATGGTCCTTCATTTGTGTGCAGGGGTGCCAAACTACGTCTAAATCTCTACTTTTGAGATCTTTAGCTGAATTGTATGTAGTCAAATTTACTTACTTCCTGTGTTTGGAGATAAAAGTCTCATTCTGATATTAGATAACAGCTTTTAGCCGTAAGACCTACGGCCATTTACGGGTCTTGTGATTAACAAAAACTACTGCATTTGTGCTTCACATGAAACAAAAACCAACCTACTGTTTAAATAATGTACTTATGTGTTTGATGTAAATAAATATGCTAAAGCTCGAATCTACTTTAACTTGCCCAGATCTTTAGCTTCGTGAGGCCCTAACGTACACTGAGGTCATAAATGAATACCAATAGCGTATATATCGTAGATGGCAGTCGTTCTCCATTTCTAAAAGCTCGCGGAAGACCCGGACCATTTCAAGCTTCTGATCTCGCCGTTCAATCTGCGACGCCACTTTTAATGCGACAGCCCTTTGCAGCAGAAGAATTGGATGAGGTAATCGTCGGCTGTGTTGGCCCCAGACCAGATGAAGTCAATATTGCGCGTGTTATCAGTTTACGTTTAGGTTGTGGCGACAAGGTACCGGCATGGACCGTACAGCGCAATTGTGCGTCGGGCATGCAAGCTATCGATTCTGCATTTAGCAACATTTTACTGGGTAAATCGAATTTAGTATTAGCGGGTGGCACAGAAGCCATGAGTCACTCACCTATTTTGTACAACCGTCATATGGTGAATTGGTTAGCGGATATGAACCGCTCCAAAACAGCTTTGCAAAAAGCAAAAACGATTACTAGATTACGACCTAAATTTTTCGCACCTGTAATTGGATTATTAAAAGGACTTACGGATCCTGTGGTCGGACTTTCTATGGGACAAACTGCAGAAAATCTCGCTCAAAAATTTAATATCACTCGTAAAGAGATGGATCAGTATTCTGTCGACAGCCACTTACGTTTAGTAAATGCGCAAGAAAATGGTCTTTTTGAAAATGAGATGGAATATGTCTACGACGACAAAGGTAAGACTTATAACGCAGACGATGGTGTACGACCGGATTCAAGTATAGAAAAGCTTGCAAAGCTAAGACCGGTTTTTGATAAACGACACGGTAACGTTACAGCGGGTAATAGCGCACAAATAACCGACGGTGCTTCATGGGTGATGCTAGCCAGTGAGCAAGCCGTTAAAAAACATAATCTTAATGTGATAGGACGTTTGGTGGCTTCCAACTGGGCAGCTTTAGACCCAAGACATATGGGATTAGGCCCAGTGCATTCAACAGTGCCCATGTTGCGCGAGCAAAAGTTAAGTGCGAACGATATTGATTATTGGGAGCTCAATGAAGCTTTTGCAGCACAAGTATTAGCCTGTGTAGCCGCATGGAAAGACCCACAATATTGCCAAGAACACTTAGGCTTAGATACTGCATTTGGTGAAGTACCACATGAAAAACTCAATGTTGATGGCGGTGCGATCAGTATGGGGCATCCTGTTGGCGCTAGCGGCACACGTATCGTCCACCATGTATTAAATGTATTACAACGCAAACAAGCTAAGTTAGGGGTAGCCACAATATGTATTGGTGGCGGACAAGGCGGTGCGATGTTGGTAGAAAATTTACAGTAATAAAATCATGTCTGGCGAAAATTACAAACATTGGTCAGTCGAAAAGAAAGACAATGGTATTGTTTGTTTAGGCATGGATGTTAAAGGCAGTAGTGCAAATGTTTTATCCGCCACCGTCTTAGCAGAACTCTATCAAATCTTAACTAAGCTATCTAAAAGTCCTCCCGTTGGTATTGCCATTACTTCCAACAAAGAGAAAGGTTTCATCGCAGGCGCAGATGTTAAGGAATTCACCAAGATCTCTAACCAACAAGAAGCACTAGAACTCGTTCAATACGGACAAACAGTATTCAAGCTTTTGGATAAAATGCCCTGCTCAACCATTGCAGTGATTAATGGCTTTTGTATGGGGGGCGGATTAGAGCTTACTTTAGCTTGTGATTATCGCATCGCACTTGAAGATTCAAAAACGCGTTTATCCTTACCTGAGGTGCGACTAGGCATACATCCAGGCTACGGTGGCACGGTTCGCATATTACGTTATGTAAATCCTCTTAATGCCATGGACCTGATACTCACTGGGAGAAGTGTAAGCACAGGTTATGCGAAAAAAATAGGTTTAATCGATGATGCAATCCCGATGAGATTGTTACAGAGTGCAGCAGAAAAAATGTTGTTGAACAAACCTAGCAAACGAAAAACGCCTAAAATATCAAAAGTATTAAATAGCGCTTTAGTTCGGCCGATTATTGCCATGCAAATGCGCAAACAAGTGGCTAAAAAAGCTAGACCAGAACACTACCCTGCTCCGTATGCCATTATCGATCATTGGCAAAAACATTTTGGCAATGAAGAGCAAATGCTACAACATGAAGCGCAATCAGTAGCCACACTTAGCGTCAGTGAAACTGCAAAAAATCTTGTGCGCGTGTTTTTGTTACAAGATGAACTGAAAGCACTTGCAACAACTGATAACGAAAAAGTTAAACATGTGCACATTATTGGCGCCGGAGTGATGGGTGGTGATATTGCCACATGGTGTGTTTCTCAAGGCTTGCAAGTTACCTTGCAAGATTTACAAGTAGAAAGTTTAGCCAAGGCTAGGCAAAGAGCGTACAGCTATTTCAAAAAGCGCCTAAAGAAACCTTTGCTAATCAAAGTCACAATGGATCGTTTTACACTAGATATTAATGGTTACGGTTTACAAAAAGCCGATATTGTTATCGAAGCTATATTTGAAAACAAAGATGTTAAACGTGAATTGTATGCATCGATTGAACCTAAATTAAAAAAAGACGCACTCATTGTTACCAATACATCTAGCATTGAAATTGAACAATTATGTGATGCGATATCTGACTCCACAAGACTTGTTGGCCTACATTTTTTCAATCCAGTTACTAAAATGCCATTGATTGAAATTGTAAATGGCGCGCAAACGGACCCAGACATTTCCCAACGCGCAATTAACTTTGCCAAACAAATTGGTAAATTACCGCTACCGACTAAAAGCTCTCCTGGATTTTTGGTTAATCGTATTTTGACGCCTTACATGATTGAAGCAGGTTTATTACATGAAACTGGAAGCTCTATAAAAGACATCGACCATGCAGCTAAAGAATTTGGTATGCCAATGGGCCCCGCTGAACTTGCAGATACGGTAGGCCTAGATGTGGGTTTACATGTAGCCAAGCTGTTAAGTAAAGCCTACGACTACAATATTCCTAATTCTTTTGAATCTATGGTGAATGCTGGGAATCTAGGCAAAAAGACCGGTCAAGGTTTCTACACCTGGAAGAAAGGCAAAAAAGTTTTGCCTAAATCGAAATCGATTGAAGGTAACCATGAAGCCATTCAAAACCGCTTAATATTGAGATTCCTTAATGAAGCGGTTGCCTGCTACCGAGAGGGAGTTGTCGCTAATAAAGATCACTTAGATGCTGGAATAATATTTGGTACTGGGTTCGCACCATTTCGAGGTGGCCCAATAAACTATATAGAAACAACCGGAGTAACCAGTTTACTCAGCGCATTAAAGACACTTCAGAAACAACATGGCAAGCGCTTTGAAGCTGATTTCGGGTGGCAAAGTTTTGACGAATAAGATCAATTTTATATCTAGTTATTTATAAGAAACTTCTTATAAAGCACTGTTTGTTATTCTAGACCAATATTATAGATAGTATTAAATATATGATATAACTAATTGTTATATTTAAATATTAACATTCTATAATTTAGCATTATTCTGAAATAAGGCTTACCTTGCACGACCTTCTACACTACAGTGATCGAACAATAAAAATAGGTAGGCTGATTGAAGCATACCAATAATAAACTTCTCGAGGAGGATCTGATGGAACAATTTATGCCATTAGTTATACAGCTCGTAAGTGGTGCTGTAGGTGGAAACATTATAGGAACCCTTGCTAAGAAATTAAGCTTGGCTTTCTTGGCAATATAGTTGCCGGTCTAGTTGGAGGTGGTGTTGGCGGCCATTTTCTTGGGGATACAATCGGCAGCATACTCGGTAGTGGCATGCTAGGCGGAGTTGGCGCTGCCGGTGGTGGTGGCGGAATCGTGATGGTCGTAATCGGCTTAATCAAAAGCATGATGTCTAAATAGGCAACACGAATTTTAAAGGCGTTTATGCATCATATAGACGCCTTTATTTACTAAATTATTAGCCTAGCTGAAAGCGCTAAAACAAAACTAGCTGTCCCCACCCTCTCAGCATTTCATTGGCCTAAATACAGACCTAGATCAGCACTCAATAGAGCGCTAACAATCAACTTTAGTGGCGACCACCACCACGATTGTCATTTCTAGGACGTGCTTCATTAACTCTTACACTGCGACCTTGAACGTCAGTTTGATTAATCGCATTAATTGCAGCTTCACCCTGCGCATTATCTGGCATTTCAATAAATCCGAAGCCTTTAGATCGCCCAGAGTCTCTGTCCATAATAATATTTGCACTGGAAACTTCTCCATGTGCTGCAAATAAATCACGAAGCTCATCTTCTGAGATGCTGTATGGCAAGTTGCCTATATAAATATTCATCATTACTCCTAATATCTCAAATCACTATGCGAACTGTAAAAATTACATCACCGACAAAGCAGTTCACAACTTTGGCGATAATAAAAAGGTCAGGGTCAGACTTGAATACATACTTAAGAGAAACTTAATAGTGCCTAAGAACGCATGGGTACAAGGAATATAAGTAGGAAATTCTTTAGATAGATACAAATAAGACGAACAGAGTCAGATACGGAAATATTAAACTATGTGTTATGACCTAAAAGTGCTTGAATACCAAATTGATGTAACCACTAACAGATTAGATAATGCACGAAACAAGCATAAAAGTCTATGTTTTCGCATTTCCAAGTGTTTCGTATTACCCCAAATTACAAAAATATTTACTTACAACGCAATATTTTCCACTGTCCACTAAGTGGATGAGGCTGCCAATGATATTTATCGCCCGAAACTTTTGTCCAATATGGAACTCCTGCTTTACGCCAAGGATCAAATACAATGCCTTCTGACCAGTTGGAATCTGCAGCATAAATTACTACCGTATTATGTTCACGTAATTGACTACCATGTCGAGCAACTAACCAATCAAACTTTAATGAACTTATTTGCAACTCGCGTAATTTTGCATGCAAGTCTTCAGCCCAGTGACAACATAAACCTCTTTCACGAAAGCCCGTATTGACTAACATATTGTGATACAAAGCTGGACTTGCCATATTGTATTCATCCGCTAATTCAATAGCCATGTTAATTAATAAGCGTGATATCTGACTTGCATCGGTTACTAGAACCTCTGCTGATAAAGCACTTATAGCTTGCGTGAAGTCTTCGATTTCACTATTGAAATTTTCTGGCGCGGATACATGCGTACAAGCTATTCCAACTAAAGCAATAAGCAAGCAACATAGAATCCTCAATTGCTTGAGCGCAGGTATAAGGAAATGGAAGTGCAGCAGTGTATTTATATGAAAAATGACTAGTCAGGTTTGATTGCGTATCGCCCGCTCCCGATTAACATTATCACCAAGGCTACGATTAAATAGAATGCTTGAAGCTCTAATCTCCAGCCACCGTGCTCTGTCAGGCTAAGCAAATCACTCATATGCATTAGACCAATGGCAAACAGCATATTTAAAAATATTAAAAATCCACCAAATCGTGAATAGATGCCTAAGATAATCAGTATTGGCGCTACAATTTCACCCACATATACGCCATAAGACAAAATGGGGTGCATCCCTATTCCTTCAAGCTGATATTTAATGAAACCAAGTGTTTGCAAATCAACCAGTTTTGCCACGCCATGAAACAACATTAGCAAACCAAGCGTGATCCGCAGGATTAACTTAGCTATGTCTTCGGTTCGATAAATACTACTCATGAGTGCCTTAATATTTGCAGTTAATATTTAAATGATCTTTAGTATACAATTCTAATATTCATCACCAATTCATTCGATCTTATCGCCTTTAAAGCTCCACTTATTTCTACGCATTATAATAGTCACTATCTATGTTTGGAACATAAAACTACTTGCATTGTTCAGGGTCATAGATTTATCTATCTAAATTAACGCTTTAATTATAATAAAAATGAAAACACAAATCAGGACAACAGACCTTTTAAGATCAACTATATTGATATTCCTTTTATCTATTACCGGTTCTTTCTCAACCAGCCTATGGGCAAAAGATCCTGCCAGGGTGATTGCGGGATGGGTAGAGAAAGTGCGGCTTGAAAATCAAGAGTTTGATGTTAAGGCTAAATTAGATACTGGCGCACGAACATCTTCCATAAATGCCAGAGATATAAAATCCTTCAAAAAAGATGGAGAACGTTGGGTTAAATTTACTCTGATCTTAGTAGACAGCAAAGATAATAAACACGAGATACAACTGGAAAAACTACGTTCTCGCCGCACCAACATAAAGAACCATAGCGGTGAGCATGATAAACGACATGTAGTAGAACTTGAGCTATGCTTTAATGGCCGAAAAATAATTACTGAATTCACTTTAGCCGATCGCCGAGAATATATTTACGATATACTTTTAGGTAGGCAATTTCTGGAAAAAACCGCAATTGTTGACCCAAAACGCATTTTTCTTACTACTGCAAAATGCGAATAAAACATTTTAACTATCAAGCCTCTTAAAGCTTGAATGTTTATTACAGCCCTACTATCTCTTTACACAAATGCATAAATTAGCCGTCCATTTTTGGTCAATAGTATTTATTGCTATTGGGTTGGCTATTTTTGCGCATAAAGTTTTTCAGCTGGGAATGCCTATCACCCCTGACGCTACGACCGAAACCTGGACAATACAAGCGCGCTTAGCCTTTACCGGCAATGGCAAAAATATAAAAGCTTCGATGTCTATACCGAATATAACGCCGGGCTATATTAAAATTGATGAACATTATATCTCGGGAGATTTTGGACTTAATGCAAAAGTAAGTGGCGACAATAAAACGGCTGAATGGGCAAAACGCAAGGCGCTAGGCCAGCAAACACTTTATTATCGTACGACACTTACTCGTTCGAGGGTCGCTACAAACTGGACAGAAGTTCCAGATTATCCTAAAGCACCAGAATTCTTTGAACCGTATTCAACTGCAGTAGATAACATTATTGAAGATGTTAGAAGCCAATCTGCTGACACGGCTTCATTTACTTATGAACTAATTACTCAGCTGCGCTCTTCAAATGGTAATGAAAACGTCACGCTGATAAAAGATTTAGCTAGAACAGATGAACAATTTGCTAATTTGATTACTAAACTTCTTTCAGTAGCGCACATCCCCACTCGCAAGCTTTGGGTAGTCGAACTTTCAGATGCAGCAAACGACATCATTCCACAGGTTCTGATACAAACATACAATGGTGAGGAATGGCTCACTTTCAACCCTAAAACAGGCGTTTCAGGCATCCCTGCAAATCATTTAACTTGGAAAATTGGCAACGGTCCTCTCTACAAGCTAAAAGGTGGAGATACTGCTGAAATAAAATTTTCTGCTACCAAGTCTTTTATCGAGCTACTTGAAGTCGCAAAGTTAGCCGCAAAAGAAAAAGGCTCCATATTAGGAAAATTCACTTTATTTTCATTACCCGTTCACAGTCAAAATACCTTTAGTTTGATTTTAATGGTGCCACTCGGTGCCTTACTCGTAGTTTTTATGAGAACGTTTATAGGTGTGCAAACCTTTGGAACTTTCATGCCGATTTTGATTGCGGTAGCCTTTCGTGAAACGCAATTGTTTTGGGGTATAGTTCTGTTTACCGTAATAGTATTTGTCGGCTTGCTGATACGTTTGTATTTAGAGAGGCTACGCTTGCTGTTAATACCAAGACTTGCTGCGATTTTAGTTATCGTTGTTATATTGATGTTACTGATCAGCTTTACAACCAGTCAATTAGGATTAGATCGCCTGCTATCAATCTCGTTATTCCCTATGGTGATTCTTGCAATGACCATTGAGCGTATGTCTATTACCTGGGAAGAAAACGGTGGGCAAACCGCTTTGATTCAAGGTTTTGGCAGTCTGCTGGTTGCCTGTTTTGGTTATTTAATTATGACCAACCAACATTTAAATTATTTAATGTTCGCATTCCCTGAATTTCTTCTTGTCATTCTTGGTATATGCATCTGGATGGGATGTTACACAGGTTATCGTGTTAGCGAATTATTCAGATTTCGCGATATAAAAACTTCTGCATAACGCAATATGTCCAGTTTCGTAAATCCATTACGTTTAATAAACAAAGGCGTACTTGGTATTAATCAACGCAATAGTGACTACATTATGCGTTACAACAAAAGAAAACTGTACCCTCTTGTAGATGACAAACTGCAAACCAAACAACTTGCCATTAATGCAGGTATAGCCGCACCTAAACTTTATTCAACCATCAAATACAACCATCAACTTAAAAAACTCGAAACTCTTTTAGAGGAACATAATGACTTAGTGATAAAACCTGCACATGGTAGTGGAGGTAGCGGCATCTTAGTACTCACAGGGAAAGTCGGAAAATTATATAAAACCCCTAGTGGTGACTTAATGAGTTCAAATGCCATTAGACATTACATTTTTAATGTATTATCGGGCATGTACAGTTTAGGTGGTGTGCCGGATCACGCTTTTTTTGAATACCGAATCAAGTTTAATCCCATTTTTGATCAAGTCAGTTTTAAAGGTGTGCCGGATATTC
>CAYXVH010000111.1:0-2756 GCA_964468615.1 uncultured Thiotrichales bacterium
CCAAGAAATTTGCAAAAAGATGGTAGCAATCTTCTGTTCGTTTATAACGGAAGCGATCAATGGGTGGACTTGTCTGCTACAAAATTGAAACTCGCATTGAAAGTAACTAAAAAGGATGGTACCTCTGTTGGTCCAGCTCCGACAGTTTATCCCATTCAAGCCATTCATTCTACAATGTGGGATCGGGTGCAAGTCGAAATTAACAACAAGCTTGTGGATTACCCCTCTCAACCACATTATATTAATTATTTGAATCTCCTGCTGGGTACCAGTCAGGAAACTAAAAGTACAACGCTGCACTCTATTGGCTACATGTCAGTTGCGGATCGGAAAGCAATGATAAAGAACAGCAAGACAGTCAACTTTTATGGCCCCTTCATGAGTGACATCTTCCAACAGACGAAACTTTTGCCACCTCAAACAGATATTCGAGTAAATCTGAATGCCGCAGATCCAAAATTCGCCCTTATAAATTCTGCTGAAGATGTTGTAAACTACAAGTACGAAATAGTTGATGTTGAGTTACATTTTAAACTATTGGAACCAAATGAAATTACTGCAATTGTAAAAGATGTGAAAATTCCTATCGGACGACGGTTGGTCACAATGAATAGTATTCTGAGAGGGCAACAACATTTTACGAGACAAGATTTAACGGGTGGGAGAGATCTACCGAAAAGAGTTTTTGTGGCATTTGTGGCAAGTTCAGCTCTTTTGGGTCATAAGAGTCAGGATCCGTTTCAGTTGAAGAAGTATAATATAAAAAGTGTTTCTCTATCCAAGTCTGGTGTTGATGTAATGGGGCCGCCATATTTTCCGATTGATTCAATGGTTCGAGAATATAGTTCACTGAAAGAAGTTATGGGGTTGTGTGGTGTTACACTGAAGGAATTTGACACTGCGAGCACCGTATTCGCTTTCCAGGTGGGAGGAAATCAAGAGGGGGTAAAGAAAAATGGAAATCTAGAAGGTGATCTGTCACTCAACATTGAATTCAATGCGGCAACTACGGAAAATTTGGAGATGATTGTTATGTCGGAGTATGACGAAATGGTAACAATCGCCCCAAATAAAGAAGTTATGGTGCAGTAAATGCTCAAATAAAAAGGACAATAAAACTTAAACTAGGAATATTTATTTCAGTAGTATAACTTTGTTACAATAAAATAAACTTTTAATATAAAATAAACTCTTCGTTTTATAACTAACACAAAAATTCTAGAGTTAGGGTTGTTGGGCCAATAATTTGAGGCACCTCATTTCCAGATCGGTCGCGAATGGTAAATTTGATGGGTTGATTTGAAAACATTCCCATAGTAGAAGGCATAACATCAAAATATAGAGGCTGTTCTGATTGATAATAAAAATCGGGAGTCTTGAACTTCATTGGAATTATTCCCAATAGGTTCTTGTAATTACCATCCACATATGATTCATTAACCATATCCGCGTAGATGTAAACCTCTTCCATAGGAATATGCAGGTCAGATGGTATATCAGCCGTCGTGGTATCCACTAGAATATTACTCTCGAACCCAAACACGCGTTGTAAATTCTTATTAATCACAACTTTTTTAAGCAGCTTTGGTTTTCCGTTAATAAATTGCATCTCATCAACATCCTCGTCGTAAGTAAAAAAAATCCCGCCCATGTTACCGAGAACCTTTTCCATGGCGTCCGTGACATCTGTCGCAAGAGTGCTTAGACTTTTGTAATACTTGTTTTTCAATGAGAAACTTGCTTTCTTTAGCGGCTTCGGGGTCTCCACGATGTTTTCAAAGACTAGTTTCAGCTCGATAGGGTAGTAATTTCTCGCCACCAGACCTTCAAACTGGATAACCTTTGTATCGTCGGCTGCTAGTTCGTAAATACCCCCGTCGTTATCAGCAACTATCTTGTATAAAAAGTCCTTATTAATGCTCAATCTACACGGCTTCAACACCTTCACCGCAAGTTTAAAGTAGAATCCGCCGGACCCATGGTGGTGCGTCGGCGTTATCTCATACAAGTCGGTTTTCTTTGTCAATATTTTCAAGTCGATGGGATGGTCGGTGGCACTCAGCGTGGGTATCTTCACGTCAAACGTGTCCAACACCGTGGCTATTTCATTGTTTGCTGCTTGCCGCATCGTTATGTTTCCCGAATACACCGGCGCATCCGCTAGTTGAAAGTAGAGTGTTTTCAGGGGAGGCAGCAAAAACTTTACTTCGTTGGTAAGTAGCAGCTCTGTCTGACTAAACTTAATATTCACCGGAGAGGTAGCATCTTTACTGGTTAATAGTAAAAACAAGGCATCTCTCGCAACACTATTTAACGGTGCGCCTTTCGTTACCTGTGCTCTTACCAGGTTATTGTCAAAAACTAAACTGGACTTGCCGGAAACGGATCGCGTCACCACCTTTTCTTTCTCTATGTAAGAAACGTATGAGGGTAAATTAGTCACGTTTGCCTGTCGAACTCTTGTCTTAAACGACTTTAATCCAACTTTCTTCACTTGTACCCTTTTTTCATCACACAGTTCGGGTGGAAATTGACCATGAAAATCACATGGTGATTCATTATCTAATTTCGAGCGAAATATGGCGTATGCGGAATTCATGATTTCTCTCAATTAGACAGAAACAATTCATTTTATTTATTGATTTTCATCGCCTGTTCACACGTTTTCCATAATTTACCGATCATTTCCACCAGGTGTTTCATAATTTATCGATAACTTTCAATGATTTATCGATAACTTTCCATAATTTATCGAT
>CAYXVH010000112.1:0-11325 GCA_964468615.1 uncultured Thiotrichales bacterium
CCATCAGATATAACCAGCAACAACCTTCTATGGGTACGTTGAGCCACTAAATCTCGTGTGGCATGCCTCATTGCTGCACCCATGCGGGTTGATAATTTACCTTGCAATCCCGCTAAATGCGCGCGCGCCGTGGTGTCATAGGGAGAATTGAAGTCTTTAATACGATAATAATGCACATCTTCTTTGCCATCTGAACAAAATGCAGAAATAGCAAATGGGTCATCTAATTCAGACATGGCATAAGCCAATAAACTTGTTGCTTGAAGTTCAAGCTCCAATACTGAAGTGCCTGCTGTTTGCACTTTATCATTGGTTGAATTGGAGATATCCAATAACACCAATACAGAAAGATCTCGATGCTTTCTTTCTGTAGTACTATAAATTCTGGGATCTGGCGTATCACCCATCCTTCGACTAATCACTGCATTTATACAAGCATCTATATCTAAGGATTCACCTACACTCTGGCGATGCAATCGCTCTGGTAAACTTACTTTAGCGGTTTGGATTAAATTTGTTATTCGATTAACAAGATTATTATGTTTTTCTAAGATCCTCTCAATTTTATATGCATCTCCAAAATCAGGAAAATATTCCAACACGCAAGTCCAGTTTGGTCGCTCAGACCCGGTTAAATAATCATATTCTGGATAACGTACGGCAACTTCTGATTCTCTTTGTTCTGAATCTGTACTTTCTCGTGCATGATATTGCTGCTCATCTTCAACATTTTCATTTTGTTCTTCATCCTGAGATGAATCATCTTCTTTTTCCTCGCGATCCATTCTCACGGCTTCAATAAAGATGCCATCATTATCTTCTTCCTCACCTTGCTGATCTCCAAAGTCCCACAAGCCCATATTATCATCTCTATAGGCAGGCTCTACGACATAAGTTTTTGCATTAAATTGCGCGCGTAACTGACCTAAATCGTTACCTAAAAGAATTCCTATTTTCCGACACATAGCAGGATCTGTCATGTCATTTTGTGGGTCAAAAAACATGTCACGACCCTTTTGCACCCAGCCATCTTTATCTTTATATTCTTTATCTATAAGTGCGCGAGCTAGTCGAGTTAATAACAGTGGCACCAACTTTGGCCCGCTAGGCTTTGCTAGATGAAATGGTTGCCAAAGTTTTCGCAAACCTGGAAAAGATTGCATCGCTAAATGCTCTACCCGGGCATCTTCAAGTAACGAAACCAAGGCTACTTGTATAGGTTTTAGCTCACCTAAAGGAAATATCGTAGTTGAATACACCAAGTGTGCACCTACATGTGCAAGTCCTGCACGAAAAATTCTTTCTGCTTGCACATCATGAAAACCCGGAAATACTTCAGGCACACGCACCACACCATTGCTAATTGAAATCCGTCTTAACGATAATGGTGACGTAGATGCTGGAAGATCACGGATAGGCGGACGTAAACTCCAAAGAGAAATCAAATAGAGTTTTAAGCGACGATCAAGATCTGTGAAAACAACATCTCCCGCTTCGTGTCTAAACCACTTTTCTGATTCAGGATCTGTAAAATTAAAATAACTAATTTGACGTAAGGCATCATCTCCGGTTGAGCGCAATCCAGTTAGTACCCAAGATCTAAATTGATCAGGTGTTAAGGTAGAAACAATTTTTTGTGTTCGCTCTAGAACTGCGAGCAAAGATTCGGGAGCGTTATAGATTAATTCTTCAATAGTGGTTACCCAAGAAGTAAATGCCTGTGTAGATTTTAATTCTTGCGCAGCAACCACTGCAGCTTTGGGTAATAACTCTGCAGCGGCACGATTCACTTTAATCGCAGCTAATGAAACGGTTGCTGCAAAATTAATCGCTGCTTCGGGATTTAATATTTTGATTAGCTTGGGAGAATGACGCGCATAAGAAAGAGGTATTAAAGCACCATAACCTGCATGCGAAAGTTTATTACAGGCAGTTTCCCAAAGCGGATAATATTCGTTTGGAAATAGATGTTTTCCTTCATTTATAAGAAAAACTAGACGTTCATCGGGATCCCCTGGCTCTTGTGCAGGTTCTTGGGTATGCGAAGAAATTGCATGCTTTCCTCGCGTCGTAGACGCACTCAAATATCACCTCACGCGCATGCTTCAATTGCTGAACTCAATGCATTACGAATATCAAGATCATCCGTAATCGGCAAAACCAAAGCCACTTCGCAGGCTTCTTCTAAAGGAATCCCCTTGGACATAAGTTGCGCTGCGTAAATTAACATACGTGTAGACGCTCCCTCATCTAAACCATGGCCTTTTAAATTTCTAGAACGTTCAGAAATTTGTACAAGTTTGGCAGCAGTTTTCGTATCAATACCAGTCTCATGTGCAATTATTTTCGCTTCATCTTCTGGTTTGGGGTAATCAAAATCTATAGCTCCAAATCTTTGCTTAGTTGACTCTTTCAAATCTTTTAACACACTTTGATAACCTGGATTATAAGAAATTACAATTTGGAAATCGTTATTTGCTTTTACGACTTCATTTTTCTTTTCCAAAGAAAGCATACGTCGGTCATCCGTTAAGGAATGAATAACCACACTGGTATCCTGTCTGGCTTCCACAATTTCATCTAAGTAACAAATTGCGCCATGACGTACCGCTAAAGTTAATGGACCATCGTGCCAAACCGTACCATCAGCATCGAGCAAATAGCGCCCCACCAGATCCGAAGCTGTCATATCTTCATGACAAGAAACAGTTATGAGTGGCTTATTGAGTTTCCATGCTATGTATTCTACAAAACGTGTTTTACCACAGCCGGTGGGTCCTTTAAGCATCATCGGCATACGATTTGCGTATGCGGCTTCAAATAGCTGAATTTCATTATGAGTAGGAAAATAGTAAGGCTCTTCCGTAATCATATAATCATCAAGATTCATACCCATGCACTCACTATGTACTAAAAATATTCAGCGAATTTAAAATTCGAATTATTCTTATGAAGAATAAGGTGAAGACATAAACATGTCTCCACCTTACTTTCTACAACATTATCTGTGGGTCTTAGGGTTTGGTATACCCTCAATATCACATTCTTCCGTACCTACAGTAGTCCTGGTAATGGATTCTACCATTTCACGGGCTGCCTCAGGATCTGCAACCCATTTTTTGTAAAAGTCAAAAGGACACTCGGCAACGCCTTTGTCACCTTCACCTGATTTAATTTTACCGGTATAGCCACGATGCAGAAGTTTGAACAGATGATTTTCAGATTGTTGATTCTTACGTGCATCACGAATTAGTGAAACAGATAAGTTTGCATACTGCACACCCATATCTTCTTCACCACATTCACCTAAGGTACGTCCATCAAACCCAACAATTGCAGAGTGACCAAAGTAAGAATACACCCCATCAAATCCAGTAGCATTTGCAACTGCAACATAAGTGTTGTTCATCCATGCCATGGCTTTTGCAACCAAGACCTGTTGATCCTTAGATGGATACATATAGCCTTGGCAACGAACTATTAGCTCTGCACCTTTCATTGCACAGTCACGCCAAATTTCAGGGTAATTGCCATCGTCACAAATTATCAAACTGATCTTTAAACCTTTTGGACCATCAGAAACATAAGTGCAATTACCAGGATACCAGCCTTCAATGGGAACCCATGGCATGATCTTGCGATACTTCTGTACAATTTCGCCTTTATCATTCATCAAAATAAGCGTGTTATAAGGTGCTTTATTTGGATGATCCTCATGGCGCTCTCCGGTTAAAGAAAACACACCCCAAACTTTTGCATTACGACATGCTTCTGCAAAAATTTCAGTTGCATCACCTGGTATGCTGGATGCAGTTTCATACATCTCTGCCTCGTCATACATAATCCCATGCGTACTGTATTCTGGGAAAATGACCAGATCCATTCCTGGCAATCCAACTTTCATGCCTTCAATCATTTTTGCAATATTGCGTGCATTATCGAGAACTTCTGCTTTGGTATGCAGACGTGGCATTTTGTAGTTCACTACTGCAACACCTACCGCATCTTTACTACTTGATATATCACCGTGATACATAATTTATCCTCCTCGTCTACTCATACCCATTTAAAGTCTGGAATAAAGCGACATGATTTTATAAAAATATTTAACTTCAAACTAGTTTGGTTTTCGGTCAACTGTTAATAATTATTTTTCTCACACGCATAAAAAAAGCCCTCACGGACATATAATACCCGTGAGGGCTTTTTTGCCCAATCTTATCTATAACAGAAGCATTTTTGGTTCTGTATAACTCTATCTAGCTAGAATGCTATGTGTTACCTAACTTTTTAGACCAATTTCCTGAATACGTCAAGGACCCATTATCCGTTTAATATTCATCCACTTGATATTTGTGGTTTTAAGAATCTGAAATCACAGGTTTTATTTAACGTTCACCTCTAAGGTTTTATCCGCAGTAACAATCTCTTGAGCAATATCTTCTGTGGTTAAGCGGCGCTCCATTGCCCTACTGCGAATAAATTCATAAGCTTGTTCATGACTAATATCATTGGCTCGTTCAAGTATAGCGACCGCATGTTCGACTGCATGAATTTTTCTTAGCTTGGTTTCAAGTTTTTCCACCCTGGAACTCAACGCCAATTCTTTTCGCCAGCGAGTCCTTGCAATGACTAAATTAGCTAATAAACCAAATGGACGCACAGGTGTATTGATAATTCCGTGGGCCCCCAACTCATACACGGTCTGCAATACCGTTGGATTTTCATAGTCAACAATCGCGATTATTGTAGGGCTGTTTTTATCTTCTGTTAACCATAATGGTTTCTCAGCAAACGGATGTTCTTGCAAAGATTGCAAAAGAACAACGTCAGTATCGGAATGAATATCATTTGGGCACGGCCAAACCATTCGCACTTTACAGCCAATTCGTTCAAAGTGCTGACAAATATCACTACCTTGTTGATCATTAGGGTGCACTACGAGTACACGTAATTTACGAAGGTCTTTTAATATTTCAATTGCCATATTTAACTTAACTCGCTTTCATAATACTGCATACGATTTAGACTTTTATCAGAACCTAGATCAACAAGATAAGGATCAGGCTTAACCGGAGCATTGGTTTCCGCAACAATTTGAAACTTACCTTTATCATCGACTCGCCCAATTTTGGGCCATAAATATGTATGATGATTGTCGGGATCTATTTGTATAGTGCCTTCAGGTGCATCAAAAATGGTTCCGAGTGTCGCAGTACGGACTATATCCGTATCCATAGTCCCTACACGACGCAATACATCTGCAAAAAGATTAACTTGAAAATAAGCAGCTTCTGCACAAGCATTAGTGCACTGTGATTCTCCAAACATGGATTTATAGCTGTTTACAAATTGTTTATTAGCAGGTGTGTCAACCGTTTCAAAATAAGGTGCTGCAGTGAAATGCCCGGCACCCACTTCATGACCCATGGCCGTTACTTCTGCTTCACTTGTAGTAAGACTTGCTATAGGCATTTGTCTTGGTTGCAAACCTGCACGCCAATAACTTTTATAAAATTTACTTGTTGCTGCTCCAACTATGGTGCTGAATATCACATTCGGGCGTTTTTCTAATATATCGACTAAAATTGGATCAATATCTTCATCACTTGCATTCAATGAAAGATATTTTTCTGCAACCACTTTGCCTCCTGTTGATTGTAAAATATCCTTCATGATTCGATTTGATTCGTATGGATAAATATAATTAGAGCCGACAAAATAAAAGCGATTACCATATTGACTAAGCAAATAGCGTGCTAAGAACATACTATTTTGATTGGGTGTCGCGCCGGTATAAATAACATTTTTCGAATATTCAAATCCCTCATACAGTGTTGGATACCACAACAGCCCGTTATAGTCTTCAACGATAGGGATAACCGCTTTGCGAGCACTTGACATGTAACATCCAAAGATGATGTTTGCGGAGTCTTTGGTAATTAAACGCTTAGCAAGTAGCCGAAACTTTTCTGGATTGGATTCTGGATCATAAACTATTGGCTCTATTCGCCGACCATTCACACCTCCTCGCGAATTGATTTCTCGAATTGCGAGCAAAGTTGCATTTAACTGAGTCTGCTCAATTACAGATGTAGTACCTGTTTTAGAAAATAAAACACCAACTTTCCATGAGGACTTAATCATAAAATAGCCTTATGTAATAACCTACAAGAAATCTTAAAGCATTGGTGGTCAACTTGTTAATAAATTCTATTAATTTAAGCGATAAAGATTATACAATAGCCAAAGATAACTTAGATTGAAACCAAAACTATTAAATTACTTTTATAAAAAAAACACAAAACCTGAAGTGATTAATTTTCTCAAACATACGATGTCTGGCATCGCACAAGTCATCGTTCAACCATGTTCTTTCTCTGGTTTGATAATTTTGGCGAGTATTGCCGTTCACTCGTGGAAAATGGCACTAGGTGCTTTTTTTGGTGCAGTCATTGGCACTGCGACTGCAAAAATTCTCAACTTCGACAGCAAAGATATTACTTTAGGAATCTTTGGATATAACGCGACATTAATAGGGATCGCAAATATCTATTTTTTTCAAATCGGAGTTAGGTCTGTAATAGTATTTATCTTGAGCTGTGTAATATCTGTATTTGTTACCAAATGGATTCCAAAGTATTTAAAACTCCCAGCGTTTACTGCACCATTTGTTTTTATCACCTGGTTCATCATTCTCATTGGAGATTTAATAAAACTAAAACCGGCAAATGATATTCTTAATTTTGCCGATAATATTCATACTGCAGGTCTAGGGGAAGCGGTGGGTCAGGTATATATACAGGGAAACGGAATCACTGGCGCAATAATGTTATTAGCTATTTTGCTTTGTTCCAAATCAAGTTTCGTTTGGGCTCTGGTTGCAACAACACTGACCTGGCTACTTGCACAATCACTAAATTACCCTGATACAAATATTCAAAATGGTCTTTATGGATTCAGCGCGGTTTTAACAGCCATCGCCTTACAAAATATGAAACCGATCATATTCCCATTGATTGGTATCGTATTAACTGTTTTTGTAACCCAAGCGTTCATTTTATCGGGCTGGCCATCCTTAACTGCCCCTTTTGTATTTGTTTCATGGCTTATTACTATTATTCATTTAAGCTACGAAAAACTTATTATAAGTAAATCGTCAAATCTCTAAAAAAAACCGCTTCCCCTAAAAAGCAACCATTTTGTATTTTAAAATGTGCTTTTATCTAGAACTAAGGATTTTTAGTCAAACCGGTAACAGGTCAATTATCTGCATTTACTGCAAACTAAGTTTGGGCTTAAAAATTACGAATCACCTCTACAATTTGATTGTTTTTATAAGTAGAAAGTTGTTTAGCGTGCAATTTAAAGAGAAACATCTCAGTAATAATATTGCCGACATATTGATCTATATCAATGAATCTTTTTGACGTGTGATTTCGTTGGTGAATAATCGATTTATACATAGGCAGTATATACCCAGTAGATTGATTTTTCTGGGGCAGCAAAATTGGAATCAACTCTGCTTCCCTCAAAAAGATTGTGCGCTACATTCTTCCGGGATCCTGTTATTCTAGAATGCTGATGAACTCGCTAGTCAATATTTATCAGTTTAAATCAAAAATTATCTGTTAAATTTAAGGCTTGCGCATCGTTCAACACCCTTATCACATCAAACATATACATAGTTCCATAACTATCTACTGCTTCAATCTTACCTTGCCTTGTCCAGCTTCCAACGAATCTGGCTCTTGTGTCCTGCTCAAGCTGGACAAAACCATCGACTTCCCATTGATCGCTATCGGTAAATGCAGCACCTTGTATTAGCTCACCAGTATCAGAGTGTGTATGAATAAGATAAGTAACCAGCTCATCAGCAGAAGCTGTTGAGAGTAATAAGAATAGTAAAATTGCCGTCCCTAGCTTTAAAAGCACAAGACCTCCATTAATTGAATGGTGACTTATATGGTATCGGCCCTCCTCCTTATAAATCAGTCTTTTATGCTTAATATGTTATTTTAATTATACAAACGGTAATATGTTGTTCCATTTTGTGACATTGATCAGTTTGACTAAAAAAACTCTAGGCTAAAACCGTCACAATGATATTTTTCAATATTTATTTTTAATTAATAATACAGCTACACAATAAACTAAATAGCACTAGGCTTTGCATGAAAAAGTTAACTATAGGTTTCGATGTATATGGAACATTAGTCGATCCATTAGAAGTAAGTAGCTACTTACATAAACTCATCGGAGATAAAAACAAACTATTTGCAGAAGTTTGGAGACAAAAACAGCTGGAATACACATTCCGTCGCGGATTGATGAATCGCTATCAAGATTTTGATATTTGTACTCAACAAGCTCTGCACTACACTATGGAATATTTAAAAGTGAAGTTATCAAATGATGAAAAAAATAATCTTCTTGATTTGTATTCAAACCTTAAAGTATTCCCAGATGTTGTGCCCGCACTCGAACTGCTAAAACAAAGCAACCATAGATTGGTAGCATTTTCGAATGGAGTTGAGTCAACATTAAAAGCATTATTATCTAATGCAGGTTTAATCGATTATCTTGCAGAAATAATAAGTGTGGACGAATTACAAACTTTCAAGCCAAACCCGAAAGTCTATAACCACCTCGCATCAAAAACAGATGCAGACCCAGCCAACTGCTGGGTTATATCTAGCAATCCTTTTGATGTGATTGGAGCGAAGTCTGCAGGATTTAATGCAGCATGGATACAACGCGATCCGAGCAATATCTTTGACCCTTGGGAGTACGCTCCTGATATCACAGCAAAAACTTTAATTGAATTTTCGATCCAGCTAAATCGTTTGAACCATTCTTAATAACTGTGCATGCCACAAGCAGAGCATTTCCTAGTTGCGCTAAATTTATATGTGAATTTCTCACAGAAGTACGAGCTATAAGCAAAATTGCAAAATTAACCCCTTACTTTGTAGGCGTGAAACGTTACACTTTATGAACTAATATTTTGATATTCATAAACTTGCCTGACATATTTAAACTATGGCTATAAATCGTCGAGATTTCCTCAAAGCCTCCTGTGCAGCTCCATCCCTGCTAACGCCATTTTTCCCAAAATTATCTAGCGCGCGATCTAGTTCACCTTGGATTACGAAACGCGGCACCATTAAAATTGGCTTGTTATGGTCTTTGAGCGGCCATCTTAGTGTTATTGAAAAACCATCCCGAGATGTTGGCCTTTATTGGGTAGATAAAATTAATAAAAACGGCGGAGTTGCCGGTTTTCAAATTGAACCCATCGTAATCGATGCAAGGTCCGATATGAAAACCTATCGAGAAGGCATTCAAAATTTGATGTTAAAAGAAAATGTATTAGCAACCTTCGGCGGTTACACCTCTGCAAGTCGGCGTGCTGTAATGCCTTTGGTAACTTTGAATAACGGTCTGTTTTACTACCCAACTTGCTACGAAGGTCGTGAATGCTGGCAACACATTATATGTACTGGCCCAATTGCTAATCAGCACTCTTACGACTTAATCCCTTATATGGTTAAACACTTTGGACCCAGAGCCTATTTCATTGGCTCAAACTATGTCTGGCCAAAAGAATCGAATCGAAACGCACAACGTTGGCTAGAAAAAGCTAATGGCAAACTCACTGGCGAATCTTATATGCCACTCGGCCAGGGAAATTTTGACCCAATCTTCAAGAAAATAAAAAAACTTCAACCCGATTGGATTTTTTCTACTGTAGTTGGAGATTCAGACTTATATCTTAGAAAAGAGTATATCAAAGCGGGTTTTAGTCCCGATATGTTACCGACCGCCTCTTTAACTACATCTGAAATGGAAGTGAAACTAATGGGAAAGGAATATGGTGAAGGTCATATACTTTCAGCACCTTATTTTCAAAGCCTAAACAATAAAACCAATCAGCAATTTGTTGATCAATTTCTTGCAAGTGAATACGGTGACAGTGGCGTTACACACTACAATATGGAAGAAACCTATTTAACCTTTCTTTATTTTAAAAAAGCCGTTGAGCTACTCGTTAAAGAACAAGGTGAATCCGCAATTAACCCGATGACCTTGCGACAATATTCAGCTGGACTCGAATTAACCGACCAAGAATCGCCTGAAGGTGCGGTACACATTGACCAAAAAAACTTTAATAGTTGGCTCACACCTAAAATTGGAGAATTTGATGCTAATGGTCAAATAAAACTGTTATTCCAACAAGATCAAGCTATACCACCTGACCCTTACATACTCTACCCTCAACGAGGTGAATGCTCGGCCACTGGCCTACACTTACCTAATGGTAAAATGGTCAAAGCTGCTTCTTAAAAGTTCTCATGCTTTTAAAGATGAGAGCTTATTTTATAACTAAATAAAACATGAAAAGAAAAGTTAAAAAAATTATAAATAGTATGTCAGTTGGGCAAAAAGTTCTGACCATAATATTTCTTGAGATTTTTTCTTACTCGGTCGTGACTACTGTTGCACTCTCACAAATTAATTCAGTAGGCAATGTAGTTAAACAAACTTCAGATCTATATTTACCATTGTTTAACTCATCTGAATCGATTCGGCATCAAATTCAAGATAGCCGATTAAATTTAAAAGACATTATCTTTGTTGGTAATCGAGTGGTTTATGATAAAGAAGCCGAAGAAGCTTACATAGCATCACGGGGGCGCTATCAAGAAGATAGCAGTAACATCAATGAAGAAATCGATTGGGCCGACAAACTCATTACAAAAGCTGCTTCTCAAAAAGACGCACAAAACAACTTAATCAGAGAATACAGCCAGAATTTACTACGTCAGCTATCCAGTCTTAGACAAGCAAGTCGCATTCACAACATTCGTGCCGAAAAAGTATTTCGCCATGTGGAAGACGGCTCATTCTTAATGGGAATGGAAATAGTTTCTGATGTTACAGCAAGCGAAAAAACACTAATTACTGAACTAGACACACTAGTTAGTGAACTAAGCAATCTCAACGACGCGTCAGTAGAATATGCAGGTCGCGTAGAAAAAACTGCCTCCAGCTTTACCGTACTTGCTTCAATTACCACTATTTGCATTGTTATCACTATTTTTTACTATGTAGTGAAAAAAAATATATCCGACCCTTTACACGCGTTAACGGATACTATTAATTCCATTAGCGCCCTGCACGATGTTGAAGATTCATCACTTGAAAAAGAATTAATGACTCGCGGCGATGAGCTAGGAATGGTAAGCCGAAGTTTCAATAAACTAAAACATGATCTAAGCGCACAAGATAAAAATCTGCGTGATGCGAAAGAGGATGCTGAAA
>CAYXVH010000113.1:0-17557 GCA_964468615.1 uncultured Thiotrichales bacterium
CCGTATGGATAATAGCCTGTATAGGTTTTGCCGAGCAGCCCAATGGAACCATCAATGTCTGATGCAACTATAGGTAAACCAGCGACACAAGCTTCTGAAACTACATTTGCGCCTCCTTCCATTTTTGAGCTCAGCACCATAAGGTCTGCGTTTGCGTATAGTTGATTAATTTTCCAATGAGGCACTTCACCGTGCCATGTGTAGCGCAAATTATTTTGCATTTCTTTTTTAGCCCGTTCAGCCCAAACTGGTGCGTGTGCCTTGCCATAATGCAACACTCTAATGCGCGAATCGTCGGGTAGTTTGCGTACAGCATATGCAGCTCGTAAGGGATCCTTTTCTTCTCTTAAATGACCGATTACACAAACATCAAAATTGCGTTTATTTTTATTTTTTTTTCGTTTAATAAAATCTGCAGACTGATGAACCACATGGACTTTTTTTTGTGCAGATTTTGGTAGAGCTAAATAAGCTAGATCGTGCAGTGTGATTAAAGCATCTGCTTGTTTGATCGAACGTAAAGTAGGTTTAGGGTGGCTGTTAATAAATTTATATAAATCTGTTCCAGTAAGTGTCACGATCAGCGGCTTTTGTGGAAATTGCTGTTTGAAATAATCTATTGAGGCTGCACTTCGCCAGGCATGCAGGGCTATCATTGCATCATGTTTTTTACTTATCTGGGATATATCATCACTGCTCGCCTTCACTGTTATCTTATGACCTAGTTCGGTCAACATGGTTTTCCAACGAGTCGCGGTTACACGGTTACCTGAGCGAGAACTGGGTAAGGCGGGGGTTATAAGAATGATTTTCATACGTGTAAATATGATACCGCTATTGTATGGTTAGTGAATACTTTCCCTACATTTTTCTCTCTATAGTGAATTACCAAGACGCAACCATAGATAGTATTTCCAAAGCCTTGCTTGATGTTCGCTCTAGAACTTTGGCATTGGTTGAAGGGCTTAACGATGAGCAGTTGATGGGGAAGATTCTGTCGACGGTGAATCCATTGAAATGGGAAATTGCGCACGCTGCGTATTTTCATGAAACCTGGGTATTGCGGCACTTGGGAGGTCAAGCGGTAGTTAACGAAGATGCAGATAAATTATTTGATTCAATCAACATTCAGCATGAAGAGCGCTGGGATTTGCCGCTGCCTAGTCTTGCAAATATATTCGAGTATATGAATAGAGTGCTGCAATATGAGCTGGAGCTACTTAGATCCATTGAGCTAGATAACAAGGCAAAATATTTTTATTTGTTAGCGCTTTTTCATGAAGATATGCATAACGAGGCATTTATATGTACGCGCCAAACATTGTCTTACCCAGCACCTAACTTTATTAAAGGCGAAGATAATTCCCAATTTATTAACCATGCAGTAGAAAATAAAAATGAAGATATAAGCATTCCTGGTGGATTGTTCATGTTGGGCGCTGAGCGTGGCGATGCATTTATTTTTGATAATGAGAAATGGGCGCATGAGGTGAGTGTTGCAGCATTTAATATTGCTAAATATGCAGTGAGTAATGAGCAGTATTTAGAATTTGTAGAAGCAAATGGTTATTTAGAAAATAAATACTGGAATGATGAAGCTTGGCAGTGGCGCAAAAAACACAACCTTCAACATCCTATATATTGGAAAAAAGATTCAAGTGGCGATTGGTGTGTAAGGGTGTTTGATCAGTGGAAGGTTCTTGAGCTAAGCCACGCGGTTATTCATGTGAGTTGGTATGAGGCACAAGCCTATTGCAAGTGGTCGAATCGGCGTCTACCTACCGAGGCAGAATGGGAATTTGCGGCTGCATGTAATCCAAATGTAATGAATGATATGCACTACCAAAAAAATATTTGTCCATGCGGAAACGATATACAAAATATTCATGCAAACTTGGGCTGCGCTAATTTAGGTACTGTAAATGTTGCAGCCTATCCTGAAAGTGACAGTGCATTTGGTTGTCGGCAAATGTTTGGTAATGTCTGGGAATGGACCGCATCGGAATTTGAACCATATCCAGGATTTTCCCCAGATTGGTATAGCGAGTATTCGCGCCCTTTGTTTAAGCAGACAAAAGTGTTGCGTGGCGGAGCTTGGACGACACGTGGTCGAATGTTGCGCAACGCCTTGCGTAATTACTATGGCGCAGATCGGAATGATGTGTTTGCTGGATTTCGCACATGTTCAATATAAATCATAAGCAAAAACAATAATGAAGTGTTTATATGAATTGGTGGGGTAAAATACTCGGAGGAGCGATAGGCTATGCATTAAGTAAATCATTTATGGGTGTTGCTGTTGGTGTATTCCTAGGTCATCAGTTAGATCGTATTATATCGAGGAAGCGTGATGGAATAAGTTTTGGTCGAGGTGCACAAGAGCAAATACAAGCCACCTTTTTTGCCACAACATTTTCAGTGATGGGGCATATTTCTAAGTCGGATGGGCAAGTTTCGCCTGAGGAAATTCAACTAGCTGAACAAGTCATGCAGAAAATGCGCTTAAGCAAGGATCAGCGCAAGTCTGCAATTGAATATTTTAACCAAGGTAAACAAGAAAATTTTGTATTAGACGACACACTTGAGGAGTTCCGCAAAAAATGCAGTCGTAAGTTTGCGTTGATTCAGATGTTCATCGAGATCCAGCTGCAAGCGGTCTACGCGGATGGCATTAAACAACCCGGAGAAGAGCAAATACTGCAACATATTTGTTTAGTCCTAGGTTACCCAAGTGCACTACTGGCACAGTTGGAATCGATGTTATTTGCAAGTCAACGTAGCCGACAGTCATATCGTGCGAATAGTTCTTACGCGTCATCTAGCTCTGCACTCGAAGATGCGTATAAAATAATTGGAGTCAGCGAATCCGCTACTGATGCGGAAGTTAAAAAGGCCTATCGTAGATTAATGAATCAAAATCATCCTGATAAATTGATTTCTAAAGGCTTGCCCGAGGAAATGATTGAGATCGCTACTAACAAAACTAAAGAAATCCAAAAAGCTTACGATTTAATTTCAGAAACTAGAAAATAAATATTTATAGAAAAAAATGAAAAATTTACTCGCCATTTTAATTATTTTACTTATTTCACCAATATCTATTGCAAACGAAGTTACACATATTGGTAATCAGGAACTTAAAGAGCTGATACAGCGGGGAGTTGCAGTTATAGATGTGCGCACAGTTTCAGAGTGGCAAAAAACGGGTGTAGTCGAGGGCAGTCATTTAATAATGTTTTATGACGATTCCGGAAAGTACGATTTAAATGCCTGGTTAAATGAAATTGCTAAGGTGGCTAATAAAGGTGAGGCATTGATTCTCATTTGCCATTCAGGAAGTCGTAGCAAGCAATTAGCTAAGCACCTAGCTAGCGTAGTTGGATATAAGGAGGTGTACAATGTTAAACGTGGCATTTCACACTGGATAAAAAAGAAAAATTCTGTTGTAGTGCCAACTCAAGTTCATTAATAACTAAGTGTTTTGCTCGTTTGAGAAAATTTTCATAATCCATATAATTGCACGTAAGTTGTATAGTTTTGAAAGTAATAAAACTATAAAATATCTGATACCAATCCTTAGAATTCATTTAATAGTAGAAAAGCCATGACCAGACCTTACAATATATTGATGTGGATGGTGACATTTGTATTTGCTGCAGCTATAGCAATTACCTTTGTCTATGACCCTGTAATATTCGCATTTAAAACCAACCCCTGGTTTAACGCGTTAATAGCTTTAGTGTTGGTTATTGGTGTCGTGCATAACTTTCAACAAGTCATTAAGCTGTATAAAGAAATCTCATGGATAGAAAATTTTCGTAATTCTGCTGTGGTAAATAAATCACAAGCAATTACACCGTTACTTGCGCCGATGGCACGAATGTTGTCGAAGAAAGACAATGATCAATTAACCCTTTCAACAATGTCAATGCGATCTTTGTTAGATAGCATTGGAAATAGATTAGAAGAATCACGTGATATCTCGCGTTACCTGATAGGATTGCTTATATTTTTAGGCTTGCTAGGCACATTTTGGGGATTATTAGCGACCGTGAGTTCTGTAAGTGATGTGATTAAAGGCATGTCAGGGGATGGAGAAGATAGCCTATTATTATTTGAAAATTTGAAAGTTGGTTTACAGCAACCACTGTCAGGTATGGGTATCGCGTTTAGTTCTTCATTATTTGGTTTAGCGGGTTCTTTGATACTCGGATTTTTAGACTTGCAAGCTGGGCACGCACAAAGAAGGTTTTTCAACGAATTTGAAGAATGGCTTTCCGAAATTACTCATTTATCTTCGGGAGCATTACCAGGGGATGGCGAATCAACGGTTCCTGCATTTGTTCAGGCATTACTTGAGCAAACCGCAGACGGAATTAATAGCTTGCAAAGAGAGCTGAGCAGCCAAAATAATGAACGCTCAAGGTTGGACTCGCACTTACTCACGCTTACTCACCAGTTGGCTGAATTAAGTGAATACCTTAAGCGCGATCAGCAACCATTTTCTGAAGAACTCAGAAAAGAGTTGCGTATTCTGACTAAAACCATTGCTGCATCGCTGGCAAATCAGCAAAAACCTAATTAGATATGCAGTATGGGATTTCTACACGGCGGACAGTAAATATCTGGCCAGGATTTGTTGATGCCTTGGCAGCATTATTGATGGTAATTATATTTCTACTGTTAATATTTTCGATTGGGCAATTTTATTTAAGCGAGGCCCTAACTGGCAAAGAAAAAACCTTAGTAAAACTTGATCTGCAAGTTGCACAGCTTGCTGATCTTCTTGCGCTTGAAAAAACAACTAGTGCTGATCTACAAGAATCGGTTGGAGAACTAAGAGCACAGTTATCCTCAAAGAGTAGGAAAAATGAACTACTGCAAGCAGATGTAGATCTTCTCATGGAAATGCGTGAACAGTTAGAAAAAGATGTAGCTAATTTTGCAACCAGGTTACATGAAAATGATGCAACCTTACGTGCCGAGAAAGAAGTTTCTGCAAAATCGCTTGCCCAAATTGAACTTCTAAATCGACAGGTTAAAGCCTTGCGTGAGCAGTTAGGTACGGTGTCTAAAGCTCTAGGTCTTGAGTTAGATGTAGAAACTGCAAGTATTGAAAGTCTCGCTGAACGTCTAAACGTAGCATTAGCTGAAAAAGCACAAGAGTTAGCGCGCTATCGATCCGATTTTTTTGGTCGACTGCGTGAGGTGTTGGGCGAGAATCCAGATATCCAGATAGTAGGTGATCGTTTCGTGTTGCAGTCAGAACTGTTATTCGAAAGCGGTTCCGCAGAATTGGGTGAAAAAGGAAAATCGCAAGTAAAGAAACTATCTCAGACTTTAAATTCTGTTGCAGAAAATATACCCACTGACATCGAGTGGATTGTTCGCATTGATGGACATACTGACAGAAGACCTATTAGCACAAAGGAATATCCTTCTAACTGGGAACTATCAACAGCTCGTGCATTAGCAATCGTGAGATATATGGTTGCCCAAAATGTTCCTGCCAAACGACTCGCTGCAACGGGTTTTGGTGAGTTTCATCCTTTAGATGATGAGAGGACAAATGAAGCCTATACTAAGAATAGAAGAATTGAGATTAAGCTTACGTCCAGATAAGTTAACTGAATTCATCACAGTCATATTGGCTACTCTTTTACATGTACTGACTTGAGTTTTATAAACATTAGAAGTTTATATGGATATTTCTAAATACTTTCCGCGCGAAATTTTTGCAGATCGAACTGTATTTATCACTGGTGGGGGAAGTGGCATCAATCTTGGTATTGCAAAAAGTTATGCAACAGTGGGCGCTAAAGTAGCTATTTGTGGCCGTACCGAAGAAAAGCTTGATTATGCAAAAGGTGAATTAGAAGCATTAGGAGCTAAAGCCCATGCGGTGGTAGCGGACGTGCGCGATTACGATGCTTTGCAAGATGCCTGTCATGAAATTCAAGGATCACTAGGACCGATTACGGATTTAGTTTGTGGTGCTGCAGGAAATTTTTTATGTCCGGCAAATGAAATGAGCGCTAATGCATTTCGCACAGTGGTGGATATAGATTTAATCGGCACCTTTAATGCTACACGTGCTGCATTTGAGCAACTAAAAGAAACCAAAGGTTGTGTGTTAATGGTTTCGGCGGGGCAAGCTTACATGCCTTATACCCATCAGGCTCATGCGGGTGCCGCAAAGGCAGGCATAGAAAACTTAGCAAAAAATCTTGCTTTAGAGTGGGGCCAATATGGCATACGTGTGAATACAGTAGTGCCTGGACCGATTGAAGGTACGGAAGGTGTGAAGCGACTTTCGGATGAAAAACAAAAACATATGTTGTTGCAATCGATTCCGCTAAAACGATTAGGGTTGCCAGAGGAGATTGGGCAGGTAGCAGTATTTTTATCATCGCCAATGGCGGCTTATATTACCGGCTCACAAATTGTCTGTGACGGAGGCATGAATCTTTCAGGTTCAGCGTTGTTTAATATGGGTGTGAATCAAGCCCAAAAAGTGAATAAATAATAACGTCAATAAATTATTTATTTAACAAATTATTTTATAGAATCTGGATGATATTCAGTTTCAAACATTACCCAAACTGCTAAGAAGAATGAAGCAATCACTGGGCCAATTACAAAGCCCGATAAACCGAACAAACCTAGACCGCCTAGTGTACTGAGTAAAATTAAATAGTCAGGCATTTTAGTATCTCGTCCAACCAGTATTGGACGCAATACATTGTCGATCATGCCTATTATGAGTGCCCCCACTACAAATAAGATAAGTGCTTTTATCCAGTGTCCATTGGCAAGAAAAATGAGTGCTGCCGGACCCCATACCAATGCAGAACCCACTGCGGGCAAAATTGATAAGCCAATCATCACGACCCCCCAGAACACAGCAGATTCAATGCCTAGCAAGGCAAACATAATGCCACCCAGTGTGCCTTGAATAATGCCCACGACTAATGTCCCTTTGATGGTGGCGCGAGATACCTCTGCAAATTTAGATAATAGATGACGCTCAGCTTCATCACCAATCGGTAACACGCGAATGATGAGTTCAATTATTTTATGTCCGTCTCTTAAGAAGAAAAATAACAGGTAGAGCATTAATAAAAATAATGCTGTAAAAGTTAAAGCATTTTGACCAATGTTTAATAGGTTGGTGGCTACCCATTGGCTAGAATTTAATGCGGTGTCCGAGAAGCCTGCTTTAAGTTTTTCAAAATCTATGCCTACTTTGTTTAATGAATCACTGACAATAGGCAAGCTTTTTTGTATCCACGCTAGTGGTTTTGAGAAATCATAAACACCATCGCGAATATCGCTATATAAATCGGTACCTTCATTAACTACAGCAATAGATAGAGTGGTAGCAGGCACTACTACTGCGAATAATATTAATAATAGCGTTATGAATGCGCTTAAAGAATGTTTTTCTTTGAATTTATTTAAAATAAATTTATGTAGTGAGGAAAATAATATTGCAAAAGTAACGGCCCATAGGATGGGTTCAAAGAAAGGCTTGAGTAAAAAAACAAACGCCAGACTGGCAGCGACTAGTAGAGTAAAAAAGAAAATGTGTTTAATCAAAACAAAGATTTTTATATTGCAGGTTGAGTTTCTTTTCTTTTGTTTCCTAGCTGTAGCAGGCTGGGCAATAAAATAAGTGTAAAGACAGTACTGACAAACATTCCGCCAACAATTACGCCAGCGAGACCTTTATAAAGTTCTGTACCCGCACCAGGTATCACTAATAATGGCAACATTCCAAAAATACTTGTTAAGGTGCTCATAAGTATTGGTCGTAAGCGTATGCGTACTGACTCTCGCACAGCGTCACGACGTGTTTTGCCTTCACGTTCTGCAATACGAGCCTGATGCACAAGCAAGATAGCATTGTTTACCACTAATCCCAATAAAATAATGAAACCCAGCATGGTGAGTAAATCGGCAGGTAATCCAAGAAAACGTAACATCAACACGCCGCCTACCGTTGCTAATGGCAAGGCTAGAATTACTAGTAGGCTATCAATAAAAGAACGAAATAGTGCGCTAATTAATAAATACAAAATAACTACCGCTAAAATAAAACTACCAACAAAACTTTTAATCGCAGTTCTTAATTTGTCAGCAGAGCCACTAAGACGAATTTCGCCATCTTCAGGGAGTTGTTGTTCCATTAAGGGAATAATTTCTTCTTGTATTTTTGTTAATGCAACCTCTAATGGCATGTCTTGTGGCGGGCGTAATTCGAGTGTAACGGTGCGACGTCGATCTAGGCGGCGAATGCGATCAGGTCCGGCGGTACGTTTAATGTCTACTAATTCGCTCACGGGTAATACGCCGCTTAATGGGGTGTGTAGAGGAATGGCTGCGAGTTCTTCAGGTGTGTGCCAAGGTTGAACACGGGCGATGATGTCGAGTTTTTCTTCACCATTAAAGTATTCCCCTACTAACAATCCTTGTCCTAGTAAGCGGGTAACATTTGCCATGGTGGCGCGATCCCATCCTGCTTCCACTAAACGATCTTCTTTTGGATTCAGCTGCAATTCTGGTTCGGCTAATTGCAGTCCTGGGCGTGGCCGTGCGCGTGCACCATTAAATACTGCTGGTATTTTAATAAATCCAATTTGAGCGGCACGTAGTAAGCTATCAATGTCGTTGCCTTGGATGTTGATATCAACTGCTGTGCGTCCTCCGACACCACTAAATAAGGAGGCTTTTTGCACAATTGCAAAGGTATCTGGGAATCCCGAAACTGCACTTTGCACAACTTTTAAAGTTTGGTCGACTTGTTCTTTATTGGGGTTGGCTGCACGTGCACCTAAAAAGATACGGCCAGCACTGGCGACGAAGAAGTAGTGCTTAATTTTGGGTTCTTTAGTGCCATCAATATAGGGTTGCATGCGTGCTGCAATCACATCACCCATTTCTTTTTTAATATGATCTATGTTTACACCAGGAGGCGGGATAACAATGCCAAACACTAAATTTCGATTGCCAGCAGGTAAGTAATCCGTTTTTGGAAAAGCAATATAGGTAGTTACTGCGGAGATACTTATCAAACTTAAAATCCATAGTGCACGTAGAGTAGGTGTTTTGGTTGCATTCATAATGAAGGCTGTTGCACGATCCCACCATGAGGTGTGTAAGTCCTCTAACTCAATATTGGCAGTGAATTTATACATTGCAGTGGGGATAACAATGCAGGCGACAACTAACGAAGTCCCAATGGCTGCTGAAATAGCTACTGCAAGATCAGAAAATAATTGACCACTTTGATCTTTTAAAAAAATGATCGGTAAAAAAATTGCCACTGTAGTGAGTGTTGATGCAAGTAGAGCAGGCCATACTTGTTGCGTACCTTCCAAAGCGGCTTGCATGGCAGACATTCCGCGTTCACGCATGCGCACTATATTTTCTAGCACAATAATCGCAGCATCCATCACCATGCCGACCGCAAAGGCCATACCTGCGAGTGAAATCACATTCATGGTACGACCGGTAGCTCGCATGACCATAAAGGTAACCAATAAACACAGAGGTATGGTAAGCGTAACGATTAAAGTGGCGCGTAGTTTTCTTAAAAACCACCATAGAATGATCACTGCTAGTAATACACCTAGACCAAGATTATTACGCAACAGTTCAATCGCGCTATCAATGTAAACGGTCTCATCATAGACCTGTTCAATAGTTAAGTTTGCACGCTTAAAAGGACCTTCTCTTATTTCTGTAACAGCCGCGCGTAGGTCGCTCATGGTTTCAAGCACGTTAACGCCGGATTCACGATAAGCATTTACCGCGATTGATGCCCCACCTTTGGTGACCACAAAATTATTGCGATCAATTGTGCGCACTTCAATATTGGCAATGTCACGAAGGGTTATGGCTTTTCCGTCACGCCACTCTAGGGTGAGTTCACCTAATTGTTGTGGTGTAAGCGCGCCGGTATAACGTAATGTGTAACGACGTTTGCCTACATTAGCGCTCCCTCCAGAAACATCCTCATTGCCGCCTGCAAGTCTTGCGGCGTTTGGTAAATCCACACCTAACCCTGCCGCTTTATAAGGATCTATAGTAATGCGTATCTGATAGTTCTGTCCGCCACGTACTTCTGAAAGAGCCACGCCTTGCACACGTTCAAAGCGTGTCTGTACCACTTCTTCTACAAAGTCACTGTAGGTTTCAATTGGTCGGGTATTGCCCGCATTAGTTTTAATAATGAACCAGGCAATCGGTCGTCCTCTTCCACCCGCAGTGCTCAGCACGGGTTCATTGGTATCTTCCGGGTAACGGGGCACGCGGTTAAGGCGGTTAATCACTTCAATCAGGGCGCGATTTAAATCAAAGTCGACTTCGAAAGTAATGGTGATTTTGCCTCGGCCTCTACTCGCTTCTGAAAGTAACTCTTTCATACCCGATAAACCGCGCAACTGTTTTTCTTGCGGTTCAATTATTTCAGATTCGACTTCTTCAGGTGCTGCTGCTCGCCAATTGGTAGTGACTACAATCTCGGGTTGTTCGACTTCTGGTGTTAGCTGAATAGGAAGTTGCGCAAGAGCGAGGACACCAAAAATGCTAACTAATAAACATGCAACTAACGTTGCAACTGGATTATCAAGCGCAGGCCTCAAGAAAGTCATAGAGTAAAAGTCACAAGAGTAGTTAGTTTATGAGCCCGCTTGTAGCGGTTTTACCGTGACCGTCATGCCAGGACGTAGATTTTCACCACCACGTGTAATGACTAGATCATTCGCTTGTATTCCACCAATGGCTTCAATGCGATTTAAATCTGCTATACCAGTTTCTACTTGAATGCGTTCAGCAACGGAACCTTCCCCAGAATTTTTAATGACTCGAAATACGTACACGCCTTCTCTACGTAATACCAATGCATCGCGAGGAACTAGAATAGCCTCACGCTCATGTTCTGTTGGTATGGCTACACGTAATAATTTACCCGCAACCAGCGAGTCATCTTCGGTCGAAATACGTAGTTCATATAAACGCGAGGTATCGCCACCAATAGGAACGAGTGCACGAACTTTACCGATGCCGCTGTTAGAGCCGTTTACATAATTAAGGGAAGCTCCAATCGCAATAAAACGCAAACTACTAGCGGGTATGTGGGTTTGAATTTCAAGATTACTAGCACTTACCAGGCGGATTACTGTAGTACCGTTATTGGCCCATTCTCCAGTCTGCAAGAGCCGTTCGGATACAACGCCATTGAAAGGTGCAACGATGCTTGTGCGACGTAAGCGTTCATTAGCTTGAGCTAACCTTGCTCGGGAAGATGCCATATTGCTACGCGCAACCGCTTGATCAGAAATTGCCTGATCCAGCTGACTACGAGCAACATTGTTATGTTCAAGTAATTCGGTAAAACGTTTTACTTCTTTAGAGTGTAAATCAAACTTGGCCTTTTCACTTTGGATGGTAGATTGTTCTTCAATGACTTGTTGTTTGATGAATATGTCATCGAGTTTTACAACCGGATTACCTGCTTGAATTCGATCACCCACTTCAGCCACCCAAGTGATGCGACCAGCAAACTCGGCAGATAAATTTGCATCATCACGGCTGATTACGGTGGCGCTATATAAAGCGGTAGGCGCTATATTTTGCAGTACTGCTTTTTCTGCAACGACTATTGCAGGGGGCGGGCCTTTAAGTTGCTTTTTATCATCTTGCCCGGATTTGGCTTCAGGATTTTGCGCGAATGTTGCTGAAATGCACAGCGTAACGAATAAAAATAATAGTAAGCGAGCCATAAACTCAATTGTATACGAAGACATGCTCTGATTTCAGAGTATGTTGAGATTATTAATCGCTTTGGAATGCAGTAAGAATTGTAAGGGAAATTAATTTGTTCTAATTTAGTGCGCCACCACAACTACTTCCTTGCCCTGCGGTACAACCATAACAATGATCAGCGATCATAATTTCATTGTCTTCGAGATCAATATTCATAATCTCAGATAAGTGTGTGCGAATTTGGTCATTGTGTGGCAACGACATGCCTAGCATCTGGTTAAAATCACAGTCATATACATATCCCTGCCAATCCACGCTAACCATCGTGCGGCACATGACAGACTGCAGATTTTCAGCACTATAAGCATCGCGCAACAACTGCATATATTCTTCAAACCAACCTTTACTGATTAGCATGCTGCCAAATCTTTTTATGGGCATATTGGTGATGGTAAATAAATGATCAAAACTGATGTCATATTTATCTGCCAAGAACTTTGTATAGTCTTTTTGTAAAGATTCTTGCGAGGGAGGTAGTTCAGGACCTTGTGGGTTGTAGACTAAAGTAAGTTTTAAGTTTTTATTGCCTTTACCATAGCCCAGGCTGTTGAGTAATTGCAGCCCACGAATACTTTTTGCAAATACACCTTTACCACGTTGTTTGTCGACATTTTCTTCTAGATAACAGGGTAATGAAGCTACCACTTCCACTTTATGCTCGGCTAAGAATTCTGCTAAGTCTTCTTGATGAGGTTCTTCAAGAATCGTCAAGTTGCATCGATCAATCACATGACGCGATTGACTGTGAGCAATTTTTACTAGTTCTCTAAATTGTGAATGTAGTTCTGGAGCGCCACCGGTGAGATCTAAAATACTGATATCTTGTGCTTGCATATATTCAGCAACAACTTCGATATTTTCAGTTGTCATCATTTCTTTTCGATTTGGCCCTGCATCTACATGGCAATGCGTACAACTTTGGTTGCATTGATAGCCTAAATTTACTTGCAAGGTCTCAACCTTGCTGCGAATGATTTTAGGGAAATCTGTTTTTTCTAGTAAATGAATAGTTTCGTGCATGAGTATAGTTAATAGTTAATTTTATTTACGCGCAAAGGTATGAAATTTTTCTATCCAGCCCAGTAAACGTTCTGGAGCATGGGCACGCTTCCATTCGCCGGCAGCGTATTTATTGGCCTCGGCTAAAGTTGGGTAAATATGAATAGTGCCGAGAATCTTATTTAAGCCTAGCCCATGTTTCATCGCAGAAACATACTCACTGATTAAATCTCCTGCGTGGTCGCCAGCAATAGTAACACCCAAAATTTTATCTTTTCCAGGTTTTGTAAGTACTTTTACTACACCATGCGCTTCTCCATCTGCAATTGCACGGTCTAACTCTCCAATATCAAATCGTGATACTTCGTATTCAATATTTTTATCTTTTGCTTGCTGCTCATTTAATCCTACATGAGCGACTTCGGGTTCTGTGAAGGTGCACCAAGGAATAACAGAGTAGTCGACACGAAACTTTTTAAAAGTACCAAATAAGGAATTTACGCTGGTATACCAGGCTTGATGTGCCGCAGTATGGGTAAGTTGATATGGTCCAGTTACGTCACCGCATGCGTAAATATTCGGATAATTAGTTTGTAAAAATTCATTTACTTCTAATGTTCCGTTTTTGCGTTGTTCAACATTCAAGTTTTCACTCCAAACGTCACTGCCACGGGCTTTGCGTCCAACGGCTACCAATAGTGTATCGAATGGAACTAGCTTTTCTTCACCATCATTTGTGCAGACGAGTGTATCTATACCTTCATTTTGCCTTACTTCGTCTTGTCTTATTTCACTGGCAGTATGATCGGTTAATAGGTTCACGCCATCAGCAATCAGGCTTTTTTCAACCATGGAAGCAATTTCTGTGTCTTCCATTAACATTATTCTTGGCTCCATTTCTACTAAGGTAACTTGCGCACCTAAGCGAGCGAAACATTGAGCCAATTCGCAACCTATTGGCCCACCACCCAGTACAGCCATATTTTTAGGTAGTTCTTCTAAATTCCAAATCGTGTCAGAAGTATGATATTTGACTTTATCTAAACCAGGAATAGGTGGCACAAAAGGTTCGGCTCCTGTTGCCAAGATAATATTTTTACTAGTAAATGATATGCCATTCACTTCTACGGTCCAGGGGTCTTTTAATTTTGCTTCCCCTTGCATGCATTCCACACCTAAACTTGTATAACGTTCTACCGAGTCATGTGGTTCTATGTCTTTAATTACGCCTTGTACTCGACTCATAACATCTTTGAAATCAAAATCGACCTTTGCGTTTTTGAACCCATATTTTTCGGCATGGTTGACTTGCGAAATGAATTTAGCTGAGCGGATCAATGCTTTGGAGGGTACACATCCAGTATTCAAGCAATCGCCACCCATTTTATGTCTCTCAATTAATACTACTTTGGCTTTAACGGCTGCCGCAATATAAGAAGAAACTAATCCAGCAGAACCTGCGCCAATGACAGCAAGGTTGTAGTCGAAACTTTTAGGCTTGTTAAAACCTGCGTAGATGCGTCGGTTTTTAAGAGCGTTAATTATAAACTTAGCTATCCACGGGAATATCGCTAGCAGTATGAAGGCTCCCCAGATCTTGGGGGTTAAGATACCGTTTATAGATTCTAGGTTGGCCAGTTGAGTGCCAACGTTTACATAAATCATAGTTCCCGCAAGCATGCCAAAAAAACTAGTCACTACATACGTTATCGTGCGTATGGGGGTGAGCCCCATTAATACATTGATAATGAAAAATGGAAAAATGGGAAGTAATCGTAAAGTTAGTAAATAAAATGCACCGTCTTTCTCAACTCCAGCGTTAATCGTTTTTAGCTTGTCTGCATAACGTTCTTGAATCGTGTTGCCTAATAGGTACCGGGCTAACCAAAAAGCAATAGTGGCGCCAATCGTTGCAGCGAATATTACTAAAACACTTCCAAGCATTAATCCAAATATTGCGCCAGCAAGTAATGATAAAATGCTTGCGCCAGGAATAGAAAAACTTGTAGCTAATACATAAATGACAAAGAAAATAATAATACTTTGTAAAGGGTTAGCTTGATAATAATCAGCAATGGCTTGTTGCTTAGATTTGATATATGCAAAGTCTAGATACTGATGTAAATCAAAAACAAAAAAACTAACTATTAAGGCAATAATCGCAGATACTAATATTATTTTTTTCATTTTTTAGCTGCCGTGGTTAAACTAGCTATAAGTTTTTATAAAGATCTAATTTAGCTAGATTCATATATGTAGATATGACTACAATCACTTCTGTTAAAATTATGTTTTCAAGCAATCCTAGTAATATTTAGAAAATGCATATCGCTACATGTAAACACAATGATCAAGTTCATCTTGCGGTAGTGCAAGATAATTCTGTCTTTTTCCCTGCAATGACTAAGGAATGGCCAGCTGGCATAAACAGCATGCTAGAGTTGATCGATGCTGGGGCGGAATACTTACAGGCCTTGCGAAATATAGTAGAACAGGCGGATCCAGATCAGTGGATACCGCTATCTAAAGTAGAACTAATGTCGCCTATTCCCAGGCCACGACAAAATATAATGTGCCTAGGCTGGAACTATACAGAGCATGTAGAAGAAACTGCTGGAAAGGCTTTAGAAGCTCCAAAATTACCTAAATATCCCATTGTATTTACTAAAGCCGCATCGAGTATGAATGGGCCTTTTGCTGATATACCGGTGGATTTAGACGTATCAGACAAGATGGATTGGGAGGTGGAGTTAGCCGTGATTATTGGCAAAGCTGGGCAGAAAATTCCAAAATCACAAGCAATGGATTATGTTTTTGGCTATAGCATCATTAATGATGTCTCGGCACGGGATACCCAAAAAAGGCATAAGCAATTTTTTGTGGGCAAGAGTTTTACCGGGGCATGTCCTATGGGCCCATGGATTGTTACTGCAGATGAAATACCTAATCCACAAGCACTGGATCTGAAAAGTCGTGTAAATAACGAACTCAAACAAGATTCAAATACAAAATATCAAATCTTTGATGTAGCCAGTGTGATTGAAACATTATCTCAAGGTATGGAGCTTGAGCCTGGAGATATAATAGCAACCGGTACACCTAGTGGTGTGGGCTATGTGCGTAACCCACCTGAGTATTTAATGCCAGGTGATGTGGTTGAGTGTGAGATTGAAGGGATAGGAAAAATTTCTAACCCTATAGTGGCTAAATAAATCTACAACATTTCATTCAATGCGCGCTGTAGCCCATTTACATAATCTTTTTCCGAGAGTAAAAAACCGCTGCCATGACCCCCGCGTAATTCAATAAACTGCTTTGGCTCATTGGCTGCAGCATAATTTATCTGGCTGTGTTCGTATGGAATAACTTCATCATTTTTACTGTGTACAAATACAGTTGGGCAGTGAATATCTTTGAGTTTTAAGTTAGTTTCATATTCATGTTTTACAATCAATCCAGTTGGCATAAATGGATAATGTTTTGCGGACACTTCGGTCATGGAAGTAAAGGTAGATTCTAGTATTAACAGTGCTGGATGAACTTTTTTTGCTAATTCTGCACCAACACCCCCACCTATGGAACGGCCTGCAATGATTATGTCCTTTGGTTCTAATTTTCGTTCCTCAATTAGATATTTCCAAACCGAATCAGCATCTAGGTAGGTTCCTTGTTCGCTTGGTTTGCCTGTGCTGATACCAAAGCCACGGTAATCAAAAATTAAAAAGTCTAGTCCTAGGTTGTTATAGATTTTAATTGTTTCTAAACGATGTGAAATGTTGCCTGCATTTCCGTGAAAGAAAAGAACTGTTTTTGTAGGCTCTTTATTCGATTTATTTGTGGGAATATACCAAGCATTAATCTTTTCGTTGTCTATCGTTTGTAAAGTTAGATCTTCATACTCAAGACCAATATCTGCGGGAGTTGCGACTAATTCTCTTGTCGGCATTTGTGGTGCATAGATAAATAGCGCCTGCGCAAAATAAATTGCTATCATAGCGGCTACATAAAAGAGTGCGATCGCTAGTAAAATTTTAATAAACATAAACTACTTGTTTTTATCGTCTTCAGAATGGTCTGCATACTACCTTATTGATTGATAGTATAGCGATGCTATAGGGATTAATGGTTGCATACTATCTGGAACGATCAACTTAGTGATATGGGTTATGGGTGGTATAGTTTTATTGGCAGTTAAATAGCCTATGATTTTTAACAGATATATTTTTAATTTTAAACTAATCAAATTGTAAATTCGATGAATATTAAACAACGAGTCAGCGAAATCTTTGCTCAAGAAGCAAAGGCAATTACATCTATTCCAGTCAGCGATGAATTCGAACGTGCGGTGAATTTGTTACAGGGCTGTAAAGGTAAAGTGCTAACGACTGGTATGGGGAAAGCGGGTCATATTGCGCACAAATTTTCGGCAACATTGTGTTCAACTGGGACGCCCGCCTCATTCGTTCACCCTGGTGAAGCCGCACACGGAGATTTGGGTATTATCGAAGAAAAAGATGCTATTGTGGCTTTCTCTACCAGTGGAAAAACAAAAGAAGTTTTGGATACCTTGGCAGCGGGTCGTGAACTTGGTTTACATACTGTAATCGGAATCACTTCGCATCCTGATTCAGAGTTACGTGAATTGAGCGATGTAGTGCTAGATATGGGCACTATTAAAGAAGTCTGTCAGTTTGAACTTACGCCAACCTCAAGCATGGCAGTCATGCTT
>CAYXVH010000114.1:0-7483 GCA_964468615.1 uncultured Thiotrichales bacterium
CAAAATTACAATTATTTATAGGAGCAGGCTCTTGCTAACTCGAAGACAAGCTTTACAAATTATTGCCGTAACAACTGCGCTAGGATCTTCCACGCAACTATGGGCAGAAGCATTGAAGAGTCGTTTTTTAAAGCCCGGTGAAAAACTGGAACCAGGCGAGTTTGTATGGCAGCCAGAATTATCTCCCGAAGGTCCCGTTGCAATTTTAGTGTCATTGCCTGATCAACTGGCGCATGTATTTCGTAATGGAATTGAGATTGGTGTAACAACTATTTCCTCTGGCAAACCTGGTCATCTTACCCCTACTGGGGTGTTTTTAATCTTGCAAAAAGATAAACACCATCACTCAAGCATTTATAACAATGCATCCATGCCAAATACACAACGGCTTACATGGGGTGGTGTATGCTTGCATGCGGGTGGTCTACCGGGTTACCCAAGCTCTCATGGTTGTGTGCATTTACCTTTGGATTTTTCTGCAAAATTATTTGAAATTACGCATTTGAGTACACCAGTAATTGTTGCGAATGATTCATCTGCACCGGAAGACATCGTTCATCCTGGTATTGTATTAAATGATGATGCAAAGCAAATGATTGCCGATAAAATTGCGGAAGAGAATGCTAAAAAACACAAGAAAGTACCCTCTGCATCAGGCGCGGATCCCAAGCGTGTGGCTGTAGTGAGTCTATTAATTAGTGGCTCTGATCAAAAATCATACTTATTAGTAGATGGGAATTTGGTTGATCAAAAACCCGTTGACATTTCGTCTCCTCAACAACCACTTGGAACACATGTTTTAGTTTTAAAATCTCTTCATGGGACAAAGCCAAGTTGGAGTTCAGTAGCTATTCTTCACGCAGAATCCTCTGGCAAGATACAAGCTACAGATGCTGAAACACTCGATAGAATTCATTTCGATCCTGAATTTGCAGAGCAGGTATTACGAAATATGCATCCTGGTATGACAATGATGATTACCGATCTGCCCGCAGATGCTGATACACGTTCCGAACAAGACTTTGTGATTATGACATCAGAATTTGTACAGTCTTAATAATTAATAAACTTGTAAGCAATCCTTACTCAACTCGGTTCTAGTATTTTGTTTCATGCTATATTCAGCAATAGTAAAGTCTTTACCATTCATGCCACGAATAGATATATGCACATTTCATTGACTAAAATATTCTTTTAAAAAAGCACAGGCTCACAAATATTTGTCTATCCTGCAGCCTTTGACTGGAAGCTTATAACCCAAAAATTAAAGGTTCATGGAAAACCAAATATTTATGTGATTCGTAATTCAATCTTAGAACCGGATTATCAAGACGTTAAGAGAGATTGTACCCATTGCTTCTCGCACGATAGCCTCTCTATATACGCACACAAGGCATTGGCGATCTCTACCAAATTTATGCACTATGTAAAAGAGATGACAATGAATTTAATCTTGCATACATCCCTGCGGATTTTGTAGAGGAGTCCAACGAAGAATTTGATCCTGTATATATGAGTAAACTTTTTGATCTGGGTTATCAAAATGGCCGCAAGGGTTACAATTGGGAAAAAGCGCCTCCTTATTTTTTAAATAATCAGTAACATTAATTGTGAGCCAATAATTTAAGGCTGCTTTTACCCTAATTTACATATAGATGTAACCTACAGAGTAGGTTCGAAAATCCGTTTTTATCCATTAAAAATTATAGTCCATGAGTAAGTCATACAAGAATTTTATATTTATTATTGTCATTGCTTTTTTGGCAAGTTGTGCGACAGTTAATTTTGATTGCCCAAAAAGTGAATCAACCGCTTTTGTAGATACTCATGACACGTACTATGAAAAGCTATTAAAAGATGAGATTAATCAGCATCCAAGCGGGCATTCTGGATTCTTTCTTTTGCATGATGGTATTGATGCATTAAGCGCAAGACTGTTATTAGCTGAACACGCGCAGCGTAGTATTGATGCACAGTATTACGAAATTAAAAAAGACACCGTCGGGCGCGCTTTTATTACTGCTTTGTTACAAGCTGCGGATCGTGGCGTGCGAGTGCGCTTACTCATTGATGATATTAATACTGCTGGCTATGACATGGGTATGGCCGCACTGGATTCGCATCCTAATTTCGAAATTCGTGTATTTAACCCGTTTGTTAATCGCACATTTCGCGAACTGGATGCTTTAGGTAGTTTTAGTCGCATCAATCGACGCATGCACAACAAATCGTTTACTGTAGATAACCAAATCACAATATTTGGCGGAAGAAATATTGGTGATGAATATTTTGGTGCAGGAGAAGGCGCCACATTTTTTGATCTTGATGTTGCTGCAATAGGCCCCATCGTCAAAGATGTATCAAGCATGTTTGATCTATATTGGAATCATGAACGAGCGGCTCTATTACCTGCTTTTACTAAAATACCTAAAGATCCTGCAGCAGAGCTTGTGCAATTCAGAGAACAACTTGATTTTTGGAGTAAAGAGATCAGCAACTCCAAATACGCAAAGGCAGTAAAAGTTAAATATTTAGAATTTGTTAAAAATGATAAAACTAGCTTTATTTGGGCACCTTATCAGTTAATTTATGATTCACCTGACAAAGCTTTTAAAAGCAAAGCTAGTACGGCAGCCTCCATAACAACCCCAATAAGAGAGTCACTACTGCTTGCTGAACAAGAAATCATAATTGTCTCGCCTTACTTTGTTCCGAAAAAGAAAGGTATAGATGCATTATCAAAAATTCAAGAAAGTGGTGTAAATATTACAGTCATTACCAATTCACGCGCAGCCAATAATCAAGCGCTTGTACATGCAGGATATGCACCTGCACGAAAGCCATTATTGAAAAATGGAATTAAAATTTATGAGGTTAGACCTACAGCACACGTAATAGAGTATGAAACAATAGATCTAAGTAGTGCAAAAGCAACTCTACATACAAAAGCTTATATTGTTGATCGTGAGCAGCTGTTTATTGGTTCATTTAATTTTGATCCACGCTCGGCGAATATTAATACAGAGCTGGGTGCTATTATTTATTCGCCCAAGTTGGGGTCTTTGATGGCTGAACGAGCAAACGCTGCGCTTGCAAAAAAAACCTATGAACTATTTCTCAGTGACACGGGTGGTTTACGTTGGCGTACGTTTAATGATGGTCAAGAAGTAGTCTTAAGTAAGGAGCCGCACACGTCATGGTGGCAGAGAATGGAAGGTGGTTTTTTACAGATGCTGCCTATTAAAGGCCAGCTGTAGAAAATATATTGGTATTTAAATTCAAAATAAATAAAAAAGTGACTCTTATAAATTATTAACTGTTGGCTAATAAATGTTCCCGGTACAATATAATTTCAGCACTCTGAATTCGGTTGTAAGTAGACATGATGCGATAAAAATGATGATGTCAGTTTTTATTTTTTAATGTAACGCTAATTAAATCCAGGAGATACAACATGCATAAATCATTTGTTACTTACCAAGCGGTTGTTGTTTTATTTGTCAGCACATTTTTACTGTTTCCCTTACTAACTTCCGCTAAAGAAAAACACGAGCATTCGGGTTTTTTAGATAATTATCCCAAGTTTGAAGTCAATGAAAAAACAGGCGCTGAAATTTGGTTTAAGTCTAGTGAAAAAGGTGTGCTGATACTTAAACCATACTATAAAATTTTACTTTCACCCATTGAAGTTTGGTTAAATGATGACACATCATATAAAGGCATTAATCCAGATGAATTAAAGGCGATTACGGATTACTTTGCTATAGCCATTAAAAAGGAACTAGGGAGTATGTATCCTGTAGCAACTGAACCGGGCCCAGGAGTGCTACATCTACGCATCGCGATTACCAACGTTAAAAGAAGTAAACCAAAACGAAAATGGTATGGGTATATTCCTGTGGCGCTTGTGGTTGAGGGTGGGGAAAAAATTGCCCAATCCGCAGCAGGGGAAAGTGTAGATTTAATCGAGGCGACAGTAGAAATGGAAGCACTTGATTCCATGAGCGAGGAAAGATTGGTTGCTGTAATTGACACCCATAAAACAGATAAAATTAAAGAGAAAAAAGATGACGTTTCATGGGAGCCTATTAGAGAAATTTTAGATTACTGGGCTGGCAGAATTAGGTATCGTTTAGATGAAAGTAGAAGATGGTCTATGTAATGTTTAATATTCATGTATATAAAAAGTTTGAAGCTATCAAAATACACACATAAAAAAGGAAAAAAGAAATGAAAAAATATTATAAAAAAATTTGTTTAGTACTATTATCGGTATTATTACTTTCACTTACATGTCATGCAGAGGAGTCTGGTAAGCCGCTTGCAGAAAAACTTAAAGATGGAAAAATCACAATTAATTCTTCTGTACAGGGTTGTGACGCAGATATTAAAGAGCACTGTGATGGATTGGGCAATAATGCGCAAAAAATCTTTATGTGCCTTGCAGCCTATGAAGATCAGCTTAGTCTCGATTGTAAAACCGGTATTCTAGAAGCTGCTATGTCAGTACGAATGGGTGCTGCAGCTATTGAATATTCGATCAGTGCCTGTGAAGCTGATGCTGATAAACATTGCCTCGATGTACAACCGGGTGAAGGTCGTTTGGTTAGCTGCATTAAAGCCAATGAGGCTGAGGTCAGTAAAGAGTGCATAACTGCTTTAAAGGAAACCGGATTGTGGGAAGCCGGAAAATAGTATGCATAAACTCAGTGTAAGCATGAAACTATTTCAGACTTTAGTTTTATCTTTGTCCTTGGCTCTGCTTAGTAGTTGTCAAACAATGGATGATCCCAGCAAAGAGGAGCTGTTAAATCGAGCAGCAGTAACGACTGTATCTAGCATGGTTGGATTTGTGGGCAGCTCATATAGCTGGCATAAAAGTGCAACGCAGTATTACAGTAACCCTAAAATTGGTGACCCTGCGTTGCAAGGGATGTTGCAAAAAGCTATTTCCAATAACTTGTCTGCTAAAGGTTATGAATTTAATAAAAATTCGTGGGAGAGTGATTTGTTTGTAGGGTATGTTGCTGCACTTGAAAGTTCACTGAGTTCTAAAGAGATAGCTGAGATTTATGGTGTTAATCCAGGCCTACCAGAACTATCGAATGATTTGAATAAACATGAAAAAGGAACATTAATAATTCACGTATTTGATACAAAACTTGGCAAATTACTTTGGCGAGGTGCTCTGCAAGCTGAGGTGCAAATTGAGCGAGAACCAAATGAAAGATGGGAGCGTGTGCAAAATGCAATTAATGTACTCATGCATGATTTTCCAAGTGCAAATGCAAATTAAAATATAATAAATTAAAAAAGTTGGAGTATACTGAAAAAGCTGGTTCAAAAGATTTAGCAGGTTTTACATTTTTTAATGTATAAGACCCTGATTTATACTAATCAAGGGTATCAGTATAGTTGTTGTTTCAATTTTCCAAACTATAAAAATATAAAGGTGGAAAAATGATTAGAGAAGCAAATTCAAAGTTCACAAATAAAAAAACAATAAGCACATTTTTTATTCTAGGCCTAGTGGCCATTATTTTTCTAGGATGTACCTCTTTATTAGCGGCTGAAGAATCGACAGAGGCTATCAATTTTGCCCAAATGGCCATGGGGCTGTTTGGTGGTTTGGCATTGTTCCTTTTTGGTATGGAACAAATGTCGGATTCCTTAAAATCTGCACTTGGCGATCAGATGAAGGTATTGCTCGCCAAGTTAACTCGTAATCGTTTTACCGGTGCATTTACAGGAGCCTTTGTCACCGCAATTATCCAGTCTTCTTCCGTTACGACTGTGCTTGTAGTGGGTTTCGTATCTGCCGGCATGATGACCATGAGTCAATCTGTTGGTGTCATCATGGGTGCCAATGTCGGCACGACGATAACTGCCCAGATTGTTGCGTTCAAAGTAGAAGAAGCAGCATTGTGGATGATCGCTATTGGTTTTCTTGCAATGTTTACCGCTAAGCAAGAAAAAATAAAACACTACGGCAGCATGTTGATGGGGTTGGGGTTGATTTTTTACGGCATGAGCTTAATGGGTGAGGGGATGAACCCACTACGCAGTTATGAGCCTTTTCTAGAGTTTATGACTCAAATGGATCGTCCATTACTCGCTATTCTCGTTGGCGCATTATTTACTGCTCTCGTTCAATCTTCTTCTGCCACCACTGCCATTGTAATCACTATGGCTGGTCAAGGTCTTATCAGTCTAGAAGCAGGTATTGCGCTTGCATTCGGTGCTAATATTGGGACTTGTATTACTGCGCAACTTGCAGCTTTGGGGAAACCGCGAGAAGCATTACGTGCTGCGGTAGTGCACTTATTGTTTAATGTCGGGGGTGTACTTATATGGCTGCCATTTATAGGTTTACTTGCAAGTTGGGTAGTCGGTTTCTCGCCATCACATTCAGATTTAGAAGGTACTATACGTATGGCGGCTGAGGTTCCTCGCCAAATTGCCAATGCACACACAATATTTAACATTGCTAATACGATAATTTTTATTGGATTTACCGGTGTACTCGCGCGGCTGGTGATGTGGCTTGTGCCTGAAAAAATAGAAGAAGAAAAGGTAATCATCGCGCCCAAATTCCTAAGTGATAGCTTGATCGAAACCCCTACACTGGCCCTGCAAGCCGTGCGGCTGGAAATTGCTCGTATGGGTGAGATTGTTGAAAAGATGTTTATTGGTCTTCGCAAAGCAATGCTTAAGCGAGAACGCGGCCAACTTGAGAAAGTTCAAATGATGGATGATCAAGTAGATGTCTTAGAGGGCGAAATACTGCGCTATCTGGGTGAAATTCGTTCGCAACCACTATCAGAAAAAGAAAGCGCAGAAATTGCTCAGGCTATGAAAGCGTCGGATGGCTTCGAGAGTGTGGGTGATGTTATTGAGACTGACCTCGTAGGCTTGGGATATAAAGCGTTGGATAAAAACATTAAAGCCAGCGAAGCCATGCGTTATTTATTTGATGAGCTTGGCGACAAGTTGTCAGTGGCTATAAAGTTAACCATTCGCGCTGTAAAGGATGTCGATCAACGCGCTGCCGGGGAGGTGCTAACAATGAAGGCCGATATCAATCATTTAATGAACGAGGCCTTAGAACTTCAGTCACGTGCACTTGCAGGTGTTGCCCCTGAAAAAATCGAAGTAATGCGTATGGAGATGACAGTAATAGAGAACCTGAAACGGATTCATACCTACCTTAAACGCATCGCCCGTGAATACGTTCCAAAGGAGATGCATGATTAAGCGAATCGCTTTGATTGATGAAAACGTCTATAACTAGATGAGTGTAAATATTTTAATTATTTTGGTGAGATTGACCTTATTATGCTGAGTTTACTGCAGACGATCTTCGCCAGTCCTCATAAGCAACATGATGATGAGTATGAGCGAATTATCGATCTTGCTATTAATATGACGGTTGAGGGTACTGATCCACGCTTGAAGTTAATTCGTAGTTACAAAAAGCGACTTC
>CAYXVH010000115.1:0-4163 GCA_964468615.1 uncultured Thiotrichales bacterium
AGTTTCTTTTTATTTTTGCCTGCACTATCAGGATCATATTCACAGCGTAGTTCTACAATTTCGCCCGTATCATTTTTAATAACATCTGTGCATTTAATGTCGTAGGCATTACGAAGACGAACTTCTTTTCCTGGACCTAAGCGAAAAAACTCTTTTGGCGGTTGTTCCATAAAGTCATCGTGTTCAATATAAATGGTTTTAGAAAATGGAATAGAGCGTTTGCCTTGCTCGGGGTCTTTGGGATGATTACTTGCGGTAAATTCTTCCTCTTTATCGTCAGGATAATTTTCAATGACCACTTTTAAAGGATTGACTACGCACATTAATCTGTTTGCGCGTGGATCTAAGTCTTCTCGAATGCAGTTTTCTAACACACTCATTTCAATGAATGCATCTTTTTTTGTTATTCCAATACGATCGCAAAATTCTCGAATTGACTCAGGAGTGATGCCACGACGCCGCATGCCGGAAATTGTCGGCATGCGTGGATCATCCCAGCCATCTACATGTTTGTCGCTTACTAAAAGATTAAGCTTGCGTTTGCTGCTGATCGTGTATTCAACAGATAGTCTGGCGAATTCGATCTGCTGTGGATGGCAAGGGGTGCTTAATTCATCTAATACCCAATCATATAGGGGGCGATGATCTGCAAATTCTAGCGTGCACAAAGAATGAGTAACTCCTTCGATGGAGTCTGAAATACAATGTGTGTAATCGTACATGGGATAAATACACCACTTATCTTGAGTTCTTGGGTGGGTAGCGTATTTAATGCGATATAAAACAGGATCACGCATATTGATATTGCCAGAAGCCATATCAATTTTTGCGCGTAGCACGTGTTCACCTTCTTTGTATTTTCCTGCACGCATATCAGAAAACATCGCTAAATTTTCTTCTATGCTGCGATTGCGATTAGGACTTTCGATGCCAGGCTCAGTTAAAGTGCCGCGTTGTTTGCGAATCTCTTCAGCATCTAAGCTGCATACGTAAGCTTTGTTTAATTTTATGAGTTCAACTGCATATTCGTATAATCTTTCAAAATAGTCGGATGCATGTCGAAGTTCTGACCAATTGAAGCCTAGCCATTCCACATCCTTTTTAATGGCATCGATAAACTCTTGGCTTTCTTTTTCAGGGTTAGTGTCATCAAATCTGAGATTGCATTGACCTTGGTAATCACGGGCGATGCCAAAATTTAGGCAGATCGATTTTGCATGGCCGATATGTAGGTGCCCATTGGGTTCCGGTGGGAAGCGAGTGACTACCTTGCTATCATTTTTGCCATTGGCGATATCTTCATCGATGATATGGCGTATAAAGTTTGAAGGCTGTTCTGGTGTATTGCTCATGTATATTAGGAATAGTGTAGTTCAGAATATTATATATTTATTAGCGTAATAAATTCAGAAAATAAAAAGGAATAGAGTTGAATCCACTGTTAAAAAAAATATTAATTATTGGTGCGCCATTTTTGCTACGGAAATTATTCCGCGGGAATAAAATATTTAAAAAGATTGGTTTAGTTCTATTGGTTTTGGTGGCTGGGGCATGGATATATAATAGTTACATATTACCAACACTAAATGATAGCGAAGTCGCGTCACCTGTTGCTGGCGATCAATCTTTATCGTCTGGTATAGCTGATTTATATAAGGCCCAAAAGTCTGGGAATATGGTTAGTACAGTAGGTGATGTGACACGTATATTGGCTGATGATACTGAAGGATCAAGACATCAAAGATTTGTCATTACAACTAATGACGGCGTATCTGTGTTAATTGCACATAACATTGATCTTGCCCCAACCGTTCCAATTAAAGTTGGAGACCAAGTTAGTATCCATGGTCAGTATGAGTGGAATAATAAGGGTGGGGTGCTGCATTGGACGCATCATGACCCGAGTAACAGTCATCCAGAAGGCTGGATTATGCACCAAAGTAAAAAATACGATTAACCTAATAGGCAGCAGTGCTGCTTTTCGCAACATAATTTGCATAGCGTTTTAAGACTTTTTTTACGTAACCTTTGGTTTCAGCGTAGGGCGGAATACCTCCATACTTTTCTACCGCATTAGGTCCGGCATTATAAGCAGCCAGTGCTAATTCGGTATTGTCATTAAAGCGCATGAGCATTTGACTGAAGTACTTTATTCCACCGCGTATATTTTGGTTTGCATTAAATGAATCCTTTACACCTAATTCTTTTGCAGTAGCGGGCATGAGTTGCATGAGGCCTCGTGCGCCGACAGAAGAAATCGCTTTACGGTCAAAGCATGATTCTGTTGCAATAATTGCTTTAACTAACTTTGGATCTACTTCGTATGCGATGGAGTAGGCTTCAATGGTATCTGTATAACTGCTAGCACGTTTTTCTAGTTTTGTTGGGGTCATCTTTCTGCATGACACTACGGCAGTGGGTCTACCTATGGTGGCCATCAGGGTGTATTTTTCCTGTGGCATTTTTCGGTCCGTTATCCAACTGGTGCCATCGTTCTCTTTATATACATAAAATTCAGCTTGAATATGCAACGGTAGACAAATGAGCAGCATGCCTAGAAATATTGAACATTTAGCTAATAAGCTGCTGATGTATTTGTAGTTCATATAGTGGGGAGAGAAGTTAAGGTATGATTGTATCCAATTAGAATTTTATAAAAATCCATTCCATGCAATGAATATTACCATTTATCTCGTTAGGTACTATTCTTCAAAGGGAAAAATTCGAAATAAATGTACTCTATGATAACTGTCTTATTTTAAATGTCGCAAGTTTTAGGTGATCCAAAGAAGTGTGAAGCAGTATTTGAGCCATTGCATGAGAAAAGTATTCGCAGGCATTTAAGTACTCAGAGTAGTGATGATATAAAATCTATCCATGTCTTTTCCAGTATTTCTTCTACAAATGATTATTTGCTCGAGAATGTATTAGAAAACAAGCAAGTTGCTGTGTGTGTGGCTGAGCAACAAACGCAGGGCCGGGGACGATATGGGCATCAATGGGTGTCACCTGCAGCAGTAAATTTATACTTATCAATGTCGTGGCCTTTGCGGGATTGGAGAGAAGGGTATGAGACGCTCAGTCTTTGGCTGTTGATTGCGATTGCTGAGATTTTGGAAAAGAATGGTTGCAGTAATATTCAATTGAAGTGGCCAAATGATGTCTGCGTGAGCAATAAAAAATTAGCAGGTGTTTTGCTCGAGAGAAAAGTAAGTAAGACGAAAAATACTTTAGTTGTAGGGGTGGGTCTCAATGTTGCCATGTCTCTGCATAATGATGTAAATATTGAAACTCCTTGGACTGATTTGTTATCTATTAAATCTGATTGGGACATATCAAGAAATGAACTTGCCGCAAATGTAATAGATGGCATTCATACAACTTTATCAAAGCTTGAAAAGGGTCGATTAGGAAGTTTAGATTCAAAGTGGAAGCAATACGATTTGTTGTTAAGTAAAAGAATCGAATTTCTTAGTGAAGGTAAAATTAATACGGGATGCGTGAAAGGGGTGGACGATCTAGGTCAAATTATTATAGATCTTGGTGGCAAGCTTGAGCATATGCATAGTGCGCATATAAGTGAAATTAAAATCATTGGAAACACATTGTGAAGTTATTGTTAGATCTAGGGAATAGCCGCTGCAAATATGCCATTGTAGAAGAAAGCGAAGTGACTAAATATAATTCACAAAACTATGGGCCATTTGGAAAGCTCTATAGTGTTAAGTCTTTATGTGATCAATATAGTGATGTCAGTGGAATCATTATTAGCTCAGTGTTTAGCGAGGAAATGAATTCGCAAATTAAAGAAACTCTTTTAAGCGATGACGCGAAAAATATTTTTTTTCTTGATCCTACAGAAAATAGTTTTGGTGTAAGCCTTGCGTATGCAGATCCAAGTACATTGGGTGTGGACCGTGTTGCGGCGATGATCTCTGTAAATGAAAAGTATTCTGGGAACAGCTGTATTGTGGATTGTGGAACCGCGGTAACGATTGATGCTTTAGATGATAAAGGGGTGCATCAAGGTGGGGTGATTTTGCCGGGTATTGATAGTATGAGAAAGGCGTTGTTAGCTAATACCAAGATTGAAATTACTGGCATAGAAGAAGCGGAATTTAACGTGTTGTCCAAGACTACGGAGGGTGCGATTCACACAGGTT
>CAYXVH010000116.1:0-10624 GCA_964468615.1 uncultured Thiotrichales bacterium
CTATCTGACATGTATTTTTTTGCCGTCTTACATACACCGCACCAAGATGTGGAAAACATCACCACTTTTCCACCTGAATATGAAGTTGATGAATTGGTTGATACAGTCGCTGGACCTTCAACTGAATTAACGTTGACTTCAATTTGCACTGCTTTGGCTGCGGGCTTGTCTGTAAAGATTACTCGTCCATTTTCATCTACGGTTTTATAAATTTCCGCGTATACCGTGGCAGGCAAAAACAGTATTAAAATGCATAGAATCTTATTCATGACCTAATACCCTTGCCCTTCCATTTCTCTTTTTCTTGCATCCGCTGCATCTTGAATGGTTTGCTCAACACCTTTAGCTCTATCTAATGCACTCTCATAACCTTTGAATACATTGTCTTCGCTAAGGTTTTGCGATGATTTTTCGACGACTACAGCTTTTTCATTTGAACAAGCTGTAGTTAATATTAAAAAAAGAATTGTGAAAAGCAATGAAAGAATTTTCATGTTATACCAACCAGATTACGAGTTATAAATCCAACCAAAGTTTTTTAGGCTGCCTCATGCCTGCAATTTTACAACCTTGCTGACCGTAACCATAGGGGAATAACGCATAGACATACTTACGGGTTGCTTTTTCCGGACCAAGCTCTGCTTTTAGTTGTTTTAATATTTTTCGCAGCTCTGGAACCGAGCCATTCTCGTAATAATAATCTCTAATAAGGCGAACCAGATTCCAACGATCTTTGGTGAGCTCTAAGTCTTCTTTGTTTGCAATGACTTGTGCAATTTCCTCATTCCAATCATCAGGATCTAACAAGAAACCATCATCGTCTGTTTGGATATCCATTACGGTTTACTAAAAAATAAATACCCTGCAAATGCGATTAATATAAAAGAGAATATCTTTTTAAAATTAGCCGTAGAGACATGCTCTAACAAATGCGGCCCAATTTGCGCACCGATGATTCCACCCAACCCTAATGCAATAGCAATTTTATAATCCACATTGGAAAACTTTGAATGCGCAAACACTGCAGATGCGGAGATAATTAATATAGCTAAAAAAGAAGTTCCAACTGCCTTTTGAGCAGTGTAACCCAGAGCAATTAGTAGAGGCACCATGAGGAAGCCACCACCTAGACCTGTGAATGATGCTGCTATACCAATAAATAAACCCGAGAACAAAAGTAATGCGTAAGTTAATGTCATAGTCATATACCTTAGTTTAAGAATCTCTAATTTCGTAACGATAATGTCCGGTAATCTCATATTTAAAAAGAATATCGTCTTCAACCGGACCACTACCAATATTGTGAATGATTTTCGGTCGTTTTGAATCTTGGACAAATTGATTTGAGACAATACCAATATGTGGCAAGTTGCCTGGCAACATCCAAGTAACAAGATCTCCCACCACATAGTCTCTTGCATCCCGACTAACCTTCAACTCGTTACCCTGTCTTTTAAAGTAGACCTGTAAGTTAGGCACGCGACGATGATCGATATTAGTATCCGTAGAGCGCAAGCCCCAAATATTTGGATACTTAGAAAAATTTGCACGCATATCTTCGTGAACCAGTTGTTGCAAATCAACACCAAGCTTTCGATAAGCTCTAACCACTAAGTCAGTGCATACGCCTTGGCTTAAGGGCACATCACCCATAGGGTAAGCAATGCTTACATAGGAACCATTATAAATAACTTTATGCTGCGTACGTTCTTGTGCAGCTATTACAAGTTGTTGAGGAAAAGAATCAGCCAAAAGATTTGCATGGGCAAGACTTGTTTGCAAAAACAAGCTAGTAGCAAAAATTAAAAACGATTTATTTAAGGTCGAGGACATCCTGCATATCGTATAAACCAGAATTCTTAGAAGACAACCAACTCGCAGCACGCATCGCACCTTGTGCAAAGGTCATTCTGCTAGAAGCTTTATGGGTAATTTCGACACGCTCACCGGTTCCTGCAAACATAACGGTGTGATCACCTACAATGTCACCTGCACGAATGGTTTCAAATCCGATGGTTTTTTTATCACGTTCGCCAGTAATACCTTGCCGACCATATACTGCACAATCTTTAAAGTCTCTACCTAAACTTTCAGCTACGACTTCACCCATACGCAATGCAGTACCAGAAGGAGCATCTATTTTATGACGATGATGTGCTTCAATGATTTCAATATCGTATTCATCACCCAAGGTTTTTGCAGCAGTTTGTAAAAGCTTTAAGCAAAGATTTACACCAACACTCATATTGGGTGCAAACATAATTGAAACAGTTTCGCTGGCTTTTTGTAATTTTTGCTTTTGAGAGTCATCCAAACCCGTGGTACCGATCACCATTGATTTTCCGTGTGTTACACAAGATTCTAATGACTGCATGGTGCATTCTGGAACAGTGAAATCGATCAGTACATCAAAGTCACTAACGTGAACCGCTAAATCATTATTAATCAAAATGCCTAAGCTTTCTAAACCGGCGGTTAGACCTGCATCCTGACCAATTGAATTTGAGGACGCAATTTCAAATGCTGCGCCTAATTGGGTATCCTGATGTTCAACACACGCCTGTATGAGAGTCTTTCCCATACGACCACTAGCGCCATTTACTCCTACACGAACCATTTTGAATGCCCTTTGAATGAAGGGTTAAAGTGTACACCAAACTATTCGTTCGTCACACGAGGCGAATTGCAGAAATTATTCGTCCCAGAACTTTAAGTTATCAAAAAAGCCCCTTACATTGTCCGTCCAAGAATGTGACTTAGGACTGTGCTGATCTCCACCTTTCTCAATCTCAGCTGAGAACTCTTTCATAAGATCTTTTTGTGTTTTAGTTAAATTAACGGGTGTTTCCACCATGGTTGTACATAGCATGTCACCGGTTGCTCCACCACGCACCGGTTTTACACCTTTGCCACGCAATCTAAATAAACGCCCTGATTGTGTTTCAACAGGTATTTTTAATTTAACTTTGCCATTTAGCGTCGGTACTTCAATTTCACCACCAAGTGCCGCCATACTAAAGCTAATGGGAACTTGGCAATGTAAATTGTTTTCTTCGCGGGTAAATAATTCATGCGGAAGCACATGGATCTCGACATACAGATCACCAGAAGGACCGTTGTTTGCACCAGCCTCGCCCTCTCCACTTAGACGAATTCGATCGCCTGTATCTACACCTGCAGGTACTTTAATGGATAATTTTTTATTTTCTTTAGTGAGACCTGTACCCCGACAGTAGTCACAAGGCACTTTAATCGTTTTACCTTTGCCACGGCATTTAGGACAACTTTGCTGAATAGAAAAGAAACCTTGCTGCATGCGTACTTGGCCAACACCACCACAAGTTTCGCACGTTTCTATGGTTGTATCTGGCGCTGCACCTGAACCTTCACATTTTTCGCAAGTGGATTGCTTAGGAATATCAATCGTAGATTCGGTACCAAATACGGCCTCCTCTAAACTTACCTCTAATCCGTATTGCAAATCGGAACCGCGATAGACGCGTTGTCCGCCACCTCGACCGCCGCCAAAGATGTCGCCGAACATATCTCCAAAAATATCACCGAAATCTCCTGCTCCACCATTCGCTGCACCTTGTACACCTGCATGACCATATTGATCATAGGCTTGGCGCTTATTGGCGTTACCTATAATCTCATAAGCTTCCTTAGCTTCTTTAAATTTAGCTTCGGCCTCATGATCACCTGGATTTCTATCTGGGTGATATTTCATTGCAAGTCGACGAAAGGTTTTTTTCAAATCGCCGTCATTGACTGTGCGCTCTACCCCTAGAACTTCGTAGTAATCTCTTTTTGCCATATTTATTGTAGGATTTTTACTTTCAAATATTAATTAGCGTCGAATACACAAAAGTCCGGACTCGTTTTCACGACCCCGGACCGGTTTCAATACTAGTTTTGAAAAATAGCTTATTTGTTATCGTCAACTTCTTCAAATTCCGCATCAACTACATCATCATCTGCAGCAGCGCTCGCGTCACCAGCTTGTGCACCTTCCGCACCTGCATCATCATTTTGCGCATACATACGCTCGGCAAGTTTACTCGATGCTTCTGCGAGTGCTTGTGTTTTAGTCTCGATAACTTCTTTATCATCTTTATCTAAAACTTCTTTGAGATCCTTAACTGCATTTTCAATTTGCATGCGCTCTTCTTGCTCAACCTTATCACCCATCTCTTCAAGCGATTTTTCAGTCGCATGAATCATTTGGTCCGCAGTATTGCGCGTCGCAACTAGCTCGGCAAACTTTTTATCTTCTTCAGCATGCGCCTCAGCATCTTTCACCATATTCTCTATTTCATCCTCCGACAATCCGCTAGAAGCTTTAATAACAATAGACTGCTCTTTACCAGTAGCCTTATCTTTAGCCGATACATTTAAGATACCATTTGCATCGATATCAAATGAAACTTCAATTTGTGGAATTCCACGCTGTGCAGGTGGAATGTCTGTTAAATCAAAACGACCCAACGATTTATTCGCTGAGGCTTGTTCACGCTCACCTTGCAAGACGTGTACGGTTACTGCAGTTTGATTATTTTCAGCAGTCGAAAATACTTGTTGAGCATTTGTAGGGATCGTAGTGTTCTTGTCGATCAATTTAGTCATCACGCCACCCATAGTTTCAATACCTAGTGAAAGTGGAGTAACGTCCAACAACAATACATCTTTAACATCTCCACCCAATACACCGGCTTGAATCGCAGCACCCACTGCAACAGCTTCATCTGGATTTACATCTTTACGTGGCTCTTTGCCAAAGAAATCTTGTACAACTTGTTGCACTTTTGGCATACGAGTTTGCCCGCCCACCATAATAACATCGTTAATATCTGACGCAGATAAATCCGCATCTTTAAGTGCTTGCTTACATGGCGCAATGGTACGCTGAACAAGCTCATCCACTAAAGACTCAAGCTTGGCGCGTGTAAGTTTAATGTTTAAGTGTTTAGGCCCAGAAGCATCCGCAGTGATATAAGGAAGATTCACTTCAGTTTGTTGACCTGAAGATAACTCAATCTTTGCTTTTTCTGCAGCTTCTTTAAGTCTTTGCAATGCAATTGGATCATTATGCAAATCAAAACCCTGATCTTTCTTAAACTCATCTGCAAGATAATCGATTAAACGCATATCGAAATCTTCACCACCAAGGAAGGTGTCACCATTTGTAGATAACACTTCAAATTGATGTTCACCATCTACTTCTGCAATTTCAATAATGGATATATCAAATGTTCCACCACCTAAATCGTATACTGCAATCTTGCTATCACCGCGTTTTTTATCCATGCCATAAGCAAGCGCTGCAGCAGTAGGTTCATTGATAATCCGCTTAACTTCAAGACCAGCGATTTTACCCGCGTCTTTTGTTGCTTGACGTTGTGAATCATTAAAGTATGCCGGCACAGTAACCACTGCCTCAATTACCTCTTCACCAAGATAATCTTCCGCAGTTTTTTTCATTTTCATTAACACACGTGCAGAAATTTCTGGAGGTGCCATCTTTTTGCCATCAACTTCTACCCACGCATCACCATTGTCCGCCTTAATAATATTGTAAGGGACAAGCTTGATATCTTTTTGTACCGCATCTTCCTCAAAGCGACGGCCAATTAATCGCTTAATGGCGTACAAAGTATTTTTAGGATTAGTAACGGATTGACGCTTAGCTGCTTGACCTACCAGCGCTTCGTCACCTTCTGTGAACGCAACAATCGACGGGGTGGTTCGATCACCTTCGCTATTCTCAATGACTTTTGGTGTGGTGCCTTCCATAACTGCCACACAGGAATTGGTGGTACCTAAATCTATACCAATAATCTTACCCATCGTTGTTCTCCAAAATACTCAAAATAATGTTGATTAAAAATTAACTGACTCTTATCTATAGTCATAGATTGGGCCATGAAGGTGGTTTTCAAGGACTAATCTATAAAATATCCGAATTTTTCCCAAAATTATTGGGATTTAAGCGTTTATCGGCTGGCCAGCCCTTATTCAGCAGCTTTGGCGACTATTACCATGGCGGGCCTGATTAATCGCCCGTGTAATGTATAGCCTTTTTGCACCACGGTTAACACCGAATTAGGCTCGTGCTCTGTGCTCTCCTGCATAGTCATCGCTTCGTGTAAATTTGGATCAAAAGCTTCGCCTAGAGGATCAACCTCTTCTAGCGAGAACTTTTCAAATGCATTACTCAGTATCTTAAGCGTCAATTCGGTACCTTCTTGCAACTTATCTACATCAATATCTTCAGCGCTTAGACCAAGCTCTAAGCTGTCTTTAACTTGTAGGAGCTCATTGGCGAATTTCTCCACTGCATACTTATGCGCATTGGACACATCACGTTCTGTACGTTTACGTAAGTTTTCCATTTCGGCCTGCATACGTAACATTTTGTCGTGATATTCAGCTGCTTGTTGTTGTGCATCTTCTAACTGTTGATCTAATGATTGTCCCATCTCATTTGTGTTATTTTCACTTTCTTCTGCCTGAGATTGACTATCTTCTTGCTTATCTTCTTGCGTTGGCTCATTCACGATTGAATCATCCGTTTCTACATTTTGTTCTGAATTAGTCATAAGGTTCTTTGATATGTAAAGCAATATGCTGGCTAATTTTTATTATTCAAGCCCACTATTTAATTTTTAGTATCCAGGGCTTCGCCTAGTAGCTTAGCAGTTAGACCTACAATGGGTATTACTCTTTCGTAAGACATGCGCGTGGGACCTACTACTGCTAATACACCCATAATTTCATCATCCACCGTGTAGGGCGAAGTCACTACACTACAATCATCCAACGCTTTATAGCCAGATTCTTGACCAATAAATATTTGCACTCCTTCTGCACAAATACACCGATCTAATAAATTTAAAAATTCTCTTTTTTGACTAAAAGCATCAAATAAGCCTCGCAACTTATAAATATCAGAGAGCTCTTCATATTCCATCAGATTCGTTTGGCCCACGACTACATAGTCTGGCTCACCAGTACTGGTGTCAGAAAACACTTTTTCCCCCATCTCAACCGCAGAGCGCATTAATTCATTCATGTTTTCACGCACATGATCTAATTCCTGCAAAATTTTTTGTCGTACCATAATTAAATCTTGGCCAGCACACAGTTCATTTAAATAATTAGCGGCTTGTTCCAGTTCCGAAGGACTGTATTCGCGATCGGTGTGAATAATGCGGTTTTGAACTTCTTTTTGATTAACGATTAAAATCGCGAGTACGCGTTGATCGGATAATGGTAAAAATTCAATTTGTCGTAACTCAACACGATCATGTTTTGGCAAGGTAACGACACCTGCCATGCTGGTTAACCCTGAAAGTAGTCCGGATGCACTTTCAACTAAACCACTCATGCTTAAATTGGATTTAAGATCTTTTGATACGCGTGTAACCAGATCATTAGTTAAAGGTTGCACAGTAAGCATGGTATCGACAAACAATCGATAACCTTTTGTTGTCGGTATACGCCCTGCTGAAGTGTGTGGCGCTTCCACGAACCCCATTTCTTCTAAATCTGCCATCACATTGCGCACAGTAGCCGGACTGATGTCTAACTCTGACATTTTTGCCAAATTGCGTGAACCCATCGGATGTCCGTCAGTGATATAGCTCTTCACCAACACCTTTAATAAACGCTGGGCACGTTCATTTAACGAGCTGTTGAAATCGTCATTAGGACTCATAGATTGAATGCAGCATATATAATCAATAGGTAGATATTTAGCACTCAATATAAGAGAGTGCTAAATAATCATTACAGCCCACCCTAGACATGTCAAGAAGCTTACATAGAGGCATAGCAGCCCATGGTGTACGCACTAGATCCGTGATAGCTTTAAAAAAATCAAATGCATAGACCACTCGTGAGCCAGTTTTCCAAAATCGGTATAATTTCCAAACCTGACGATCCAGCCATTGCGTCTACGGTTCAATCCTTATACCAGTATCTTCATAGCCACTCGCTTGAGATCTGTGCTGACCAGGTATCCACTTCGTTTCTAACTAACGAGCCTATAAAAGCTTCTAGCCTTGAAGAAATTGCATCAAGTAGTGAGCTTGTCATCGTGGTTGGAGGAGACGGCACAATTTTGCATGCCGCACACAGTTTAATTCAAAAAGAAATTCCTCTGCTCGGAATTAATTTAGGGCGGCTAGGGTTTCTTGCAGACATAAGCCCTAATGAGATTAAAGAACAGCTAGGTCAAATTCTTGCTGGTGATTATTTAGAAGAACAGCGTGTTGTTTTACAGGCCAGCTTAGTACGTGACGGCAAGTCAATCGCAACATGTTGTGCAATTAACGATGTAGTCGTACATGCTAAGCAAATGGTGCGCATGATCGAATTGGAGACGCGTGTAAATAATAAACATGTAAATACATTACGCGCAGATGGCTTTATTGTTGCCACCCCTACTGGTTCAACTGCTTATGCTTTGTCTGGTGGCGGTCCGATTTTACACCCAAGCATCGATACAATTGTGTTAGTACCGATATGCCCTCATACATTAAGCAATCGACCTATAGTGGTAGATGCCAATAGCAAGGTTGAGATTTTATTGCCAGAGGGAAACCGTCATACCGCACTCGCTTCTATCGATGGTCAAATTGATATGGATTTCATGCCAAATGATATGATTGTGATTGAAAAAGGGAAACAAGCTTTACGGCTAATACAATCCAAAGATTATGACTACTTTGATGTGTTACGTGAAAAATTGCGCTGGAGCACTCCTCCAGACAATAATCGCAGCTAAGTACCAGTAATTTTTATCAAGCCTATGCTCAAATCTATTTTTATTAAAAACTTTGCCATCATTGATGAAATAGAGTTGGATTTCTATAATGGCATGAGTGTACTAACGGGTGAAACCGGCGCGGGCAAATCAATAATAATTGATGCGCTTAATCTTACTTTAGGAAATCGTGCCGATCGTTCTGTTGCACGCATTGAGAATGAAAATGTAGAAGTGGTAGCCACCATTGATGCTAGCAATTCAGCAGAAGCCACTGCCTGGCTTAAAGAACACGATCTAGATGATGGTGATGAATGTGTTTTACGCCGTGTGATTAGCAAGGATGGAAAATCAAAAGCATATATAAACAACAGCCCGTCTTCAGTAACTGCACTTCGCAGCCTTGGTAATTTATTTATTGACGTCTATGGCCAACACGAACACCAGTCGCTAATGCGTGTAGATATGCAGCGTCAGCTGATAGATGGTTATGCGGGCAATAATAAGCATATCGAAAAACTGGCTACAGTTTTTCGACTTTGGCAGAGTTTAAAGAATCAACTGCAATCTGCTGAAACCAATCAAGCAGATACACGTGCAAAATTAGACTTACTTCGTTATCAATATCAAGAACTGGAAGAACTAAATTTAAAGGCTGATGAATATGATGAGATCAATGAAAAGTTTACACTATTAAACAACTCGAAAGATCTAAATGAAAATAGTATGCGCATCTCACAACAACTTGCCGGTGACAGTGAGAATTCGATATATGATTCACTTAGCTCATTAATTAATGATGCCGAAAAGTATGCTGCAATTGATTATGACTTAAACGAACCACTAGAAGCATTACGCAGTATTCATATACAGACTAAAGAAGTCGCAAGTAGTTTGCGCAATTACTCAGAAAAAATTTCATCCAACCCTCAAGAACTACAAATACTTGAAGACCGCATCACTGCAATAGAGGAAATTTCTCGCAAGCACAAAATTAAACCTAATCAACTGGTTTCCATGCATGCTTCAATTAAAGAAGAATTAAACGCCATTGAAAGCGGTCACGATGGCCCCGAAAATATCAAAGCTTCTATGCAAGAAGCTGAGCAGCAATACCGCACTGCCGCCAAAAAAATAAGCAGCGCCAGAAAGAAAGCTGCAAATGAGCTAAACGCAAAAATAACCGAATCTATGCAAGCACTAGGCATGCAAGGTGGTCGCTTTCATATCAATGTGGAACCCAAAAAGACTCCCGAACTATCCTTAAATGGCTTAGATGAAATACAATTTTTAGTGAATACCAATCCCGGACAATCATTGCGAGCATTAAATAAGGTGGCTTCTGGCGGCGAACTTTCCAGACTTAGCCTTGCCATACAAATGGCGACTTCAAATAATTTAAAAATCCCCACTCTTATATTTGATGAAGTCGATACCGGTGTGGGCGGAGCAACTGCTGAAATTGTTGGTAAACACTTACGCAAATTAAGTGATAACGCACAGGTATTTTGTGTAACCCACTTACCTCAGGTTGCTGCACAATCTCATCATCACTATAAAGTGAATAAGTTTGAAAAAAACGAATCTATCTCCACTAAAATTTCTCACTTAGCTGAAGATGAACGCATTAAAGAACTTGCGCGCATGTTAGGTGGGGTGGAACTAACAAAGAACACACAAGAACATGCGAAAGAAATGCTCCGTCAAAGTAAACTATAAAATATGAAATATTTAAAACTCTTAGCCTACGTATTGTCTTTATCTTTATTACTTGCTTGCCAAAGCAAATTGCTCACAGTGTATAAAATTGACGTGCAACAAGGCAATGCGCTAGATGCAGAAATGGTTAACAAAGTG
>CAYXVH010000117.1:0-2705 GCA_964468615.1 uncultured Thiotrichales bacterium
CATAACTGATAAACCAATTCCCGCTACACCAAAACTCATGATAAATAGTAAAGGCAGCATCCATAATATGTTTGTAACCATGCCGCTTACAATAAGCACATACGGTATAAAGTACAATGAAAACATGAATATGGTCTTAATGATCATTTCGCTATTGGCGTGGCGACTAACTTTTTGAGTTTTGAAATACTCGCCTACGCGCTTATTAAGCGTAATTGTAAAATCACGCTGATCAGTTGCAAAAGTTAAATTTGATTTTTGCATTATAAATGAGGTTTAAAGACAGAACTTTGATTAATAGAATAAATATCCGTGGAAAGGGTCTGTTTTAATAGTAAAACATCGCGCAAGTTACCGCCTTTTTCCTAACATTGATACAATTGTTTGTTTTAATTACTGATAGGTTAGAAAAAACCAGAAGGTTACTCCGGTTTTGTCTTTTCATTTTTCGATAGATTAGGCTATTTGTAATTGTACTGGAACTGGATTCCGTATTATGTCCAGTTTATCGAATTCTGTTCTGTTTTTTTTGTGTTGATAACACCCTTGACTTTAATTCTTGGATTAATCAATAAACAAATTACTCATCCTGATCATGCTCCAAAACAGGAAGACAGTGTTGCGATGAAGCGAAACGCCAACCGTCTATTGCAACTCATAAACCAGTTATTAGACTTATCTAAACTTGAATCGGGAGAAATTCATCTGGAAACCTCAATAGACGACATTTTGGATTTTACGAAGAAAATGACGTTGCTCTATGAATCGCTGCCAGGGATAAAGAAATAAATTTTTCGTTTAACAATCGCTTTATTACCAGCAATCATAAGCATGATGAAATACAAGCCTATTTTGACAAAGAAAAGCTACAAAAGATTCTTACTAATCTGATCTCAAATGCTATAAAGTTTACTCCAATTAGTGTAGAAGATTTGAGAATAGAAATTGGAATGAGTCGATCGCAAGTGCATAGAAAGTTAAAAGCATTAACTAACCAGTCTGCTACTAATTTTATTCGAGATTATCGACTGCACAGAGCAGCTGATTTACTTAAACAAGAGGTGGGAAATGTAACAGAAATCGCCTACCAGGTTGGCTTCAGCAGTCAGACCTATTTCAGCTCATGCTTCCAGGAGTTGTTTGCATGTACGTCTTCAGAATATAAATCCAAAGTAATCTGAAATGCTAATAGAAAAAATTAATCCCATCACAAGTTTAGCCAATAATTAACTTTTAGAACAAGTCCCCTGTTTTTTGGCCCCCAGAATTCGACGGCATAGTTGTCGGTGTAGACCAGGAATACATCTGACATGGGCAGAAACCTCCATTGGAGACGGCTATTGATGTTAAAATTGTCTCGTTGTGTGTTGTACTGAATAAATGTTGTCCAGAATATTGATGTTGAAAAGTTGATCTCGATGCGGGGACTTATGAGAAATAAATCTTCAACACCATAGGGTGAGGGAAAATTCAGATCATTTTGTTCGAAATTGATCGAAAAGTTGCCCCATGGCTGGGCTCTGTATTTCAAGCCCAAGAGATATCGAGTTCTGTTTCCACTATAGAAGGATCCATGCATTATACCAACGCTAAGAATAAAGCGCTTTCTCTGGTCTGTATCATATGATATCTCACCGATATTGTTTGTATATATACCTGCCGGAAGTGGTTCTCCATCAATAAAACTGAAGGGAAATAAAAGATTTACCGTGGTGTTATTGTAAGTAAACAACAATTTACTTGTATTGGTCTGATTTAGAGTGTAGCTGACCTCAACGTCGCTATTTAAAAGTTGACCGGCAGTATCTACATCAAGTATATATCTTGTCCCAAATACGTGTGAAATGATGTCTGGATTCTTAGGATATAGCGTATAACCTAGCCTTGTGTACAAGTGATGATAACCCACTCTGATAATGGTGTCACGTTCAGCATCGTAATACTCCTGACCCTGTATAAAACCCATATCAGCAATATAATTTGTGCCAACTCCAGAAAGATTTGTATATACGCTTATATTCCGATTGTCATAACCTGCTCCAACATTATAGAAATATTCCTGCGACTTGATTCCCGGAGAAAATGACTTTCCTCCCCCACCAAAAGCAAGCGTCCGACCATCCTCTGACCTGTACTGAAATTCTACGCCAACATTACGATTATAGTCATCGGAAGGACTATCAAATGCTGACCGATTGTGGAAATAACCTTTCACGACCGATCGTGCTAGCACTTGCTGATGAAATGCAAAGGCTGTATAGTTTTGTGCAAGAAATTCGTTTGTTTTTTGAGTTTGCATATTCATCAAGCCAATTCGGAGCTTATCATTAACGTTCCCACTCAACCTTGCACCATACAGAATTGGAATCGCATTGCCGTCATCGTCAAGCCCAATTCTTCTTGAAAAAAATGGCCGCATTGGAGGAATCCCAAAATCTGCAAAAATGTCATCGTTTTCCAGGAAGAATAGACGCCGCTCGGGTAAACGTATATTGAATAAAGTGAGATTAGTTACCTGCTCATCAACCTCTACCTGCGAGAAATTAGGATTGATTGTAAAATCAAAATTCAAACTTGATGTTACTGCCACCTTGCCATCAAGACCTGCCTGAAACTCATTTTCTAGCTTCGGATTTTCTGATTCCTGGTCTTTATATGTGGATCCTAACGCATATGGAATTAACGAGACATTGCTACCAGATTTT
>CAYXVH010000118.1:0-20702 GCA_964468615.1 uncultured Thiotrichales bacterium
TGTCAATGTGCCTGAGTAGTTTCCACCACTAGCGGTTTGTAATTCTGTATCTGGAATTTCGATTGCCACATTTGCATTCGTGGTACAAATAAATAAATTAAATAAGAAAGAAAGTGCACTGCCTGTTTGCCCATGCAGAACCAAACCAGGTGCGAGTGGTTGATTACCTCCAGTACCGTTGGCATCATTCCAATATACATTGTAATAAATTTGGTCAGCACCATTGCTTAAGGTAAATGCTGCAGGATCAATACCATCACCATTACCAGCGGCTCGAATTGCGTAGGGAGCACCGAGATCAGTTTTACCAATGCAAACATTGTCGTTATCGGATAATGTACCATCACCTGAATTCCACACACCAAAATTAAAATCTCGCAATCCTTTGATGACGATTAAGCGATTTTTTACTATATTGATTTCTACAGTACCACTAGAGCTAGCACCCGGAGAACCTTGTGTTGCAGCCTGCAAGGATGAAAAAGATAATATTGAAAATACCAGCAGACTTGCTAGTAGCGAAGCAGTGACAAATGATAGGTAGTGAAATATTCTTATCTTGTCCCGCAGAAAATTAAGGTTAGCTATCATTATGCTTATACATTTATGAAATGTGCCAGCAGGTATTAACTGCTAGCACATTAACAATCGTAAAAAGCTAAGTCTTTTTTAGACTTATCGAGGTGAAACCAAGATAGTTACAGTATCTGAATATGTGCCTGCACCCACTGCATCTAAATTTGCAGCTGGGACCAAAATATCAATCTGAGACTGCGGGAGACCACCACAACTAGTAGAAGCAGTGTCTGCGTTATTGAAAGTAGTGTTTGCAAGACCAGAAGTCATAGCAACAGGACCACCACTACCATCATCATAGGTAACGTTGTAGGTTACAAATGTACCGGCATCATTTAGGCGAAAATTGTTAGCAACATCTGGATTTGAACTAGTCATAGTGACGTCATAGTTACCGGTTGGATTATTTGTATAGACACAAGCAGTACTTACACCTGTGAAGTTTGCACCAGGAATGTGTGTTCCAGCGATATCTTGCAAAGCAGTAATTTGAATTTGATTACCAACCGTTACGTCAATTTCAATATCACCATCTGAAGTCCCGCCTAGTGTTCCTTGTCTAACTGCAAAAGCATTTCCTGCTGCAACCAAGGCACCAGCAATCACTAATCCTTGAGCTAATTTCTTCATTTCCATCTTCGTATTCCTTTATAAAGGTTAAAAATCTTCCCACTTGTATGGGGGTTAAAATCTTTACTGTGGTGAGTTCCCTATAAATGGGCGCAAATCACAGATCAATGAGCTAAAGTATATCTTTATATTTAATTTTGTATTATCTCGCCCGATGGGATAAAGCGCTTTAGTTACAAGAGGTTACGGCACTCGCTAAAGTGTTGAAGCGGGTCTTAAAGTGACAAATTTGGTCCACAAACCAGTTGCATATGTAAATTATTTATGTGACTTGTAACCGTTTTTTACGTATCTACAATGGAAAATTACAGCTAATGAGTTTTATTAAAGACCTTGGTGCACTTCGATTAGTACTTATAGCAGCGGGATTGCTTATTGCATTTATATCTCCTGAACCCGGTACCACTGTTAACCTTGATGGTTGGCGAATTATTCCAACCGCAGTCATTCCAGCATCTACACCCTTAATATTCATGGTGCTGATGTTTGATTTTATGATGTGCCGGATTCGCATGTCGGATGAAGCGGTGCGAAAGAAATTTAGCAATATTGGATATATAGAATTAGCTACAGCACTTTTCTTATTTATAATGTGGCTACCATTCTTTTTGGCTATTGGTCAGTAACAATCTATTTTTAAAGATTATTTTTAATGCTTAACTATATTTGGTTCGGCTTTTTTATTGCCGCCTTTCTAAGTTGTGTTTTTCAAGCGCTAATTAAAGACAACAGCGCTATTTTTGCACAAGTGGTGCAAGCTACTTTTGATATGGCGTCATTAAGTGTTGAAATTGCACTTGGCTTGGTTGGTGTGCTCTGTCTATGGCTAGGCTTTTTCACTATTGCAGAACGTGCAGGATTTGTAGAGCTGTTAACGAAAGCCTTCCGACCTCTATTCAAACAACTTATGCCAGAAGTGCCCAGCGACCATCCTGCGATTGGCTCCGTGACCATGAATATGGCTGCCAATATGTTGGGCTTAGATAATGCCGCGACACCTCTTGGCCTTAAAGCTATGCAAGATCTACAAGACCTAAACCCAGCAAAAGATACTGCTAGCAATGCACAAATATTATTCTTAGTTTTAAATACCTCTTCTGTCACCTTGTTGCCCGTAACCATTTTTCTATTTCGCGCGCAACAAGGCTCGGTTGATCCTACCGCAGTGTTTATTCCTATTTTATTAGCCACCTGTGCATCTACTTTGGCGGGACTATTAATAGTAGCCTACATACAGAAACTGAATTTATTCAATAAAACCGTATTTCTTTATGTTTTAGGTTTTGCGGCTTTAATGGGACTGTTATTACTATTCCTATTCAAAAGCGATTCAGCTTCACTAGCAGAACGTTCTAGCTTGTTAGGCAATCTACTATTGCTATTGGTGATTATTTCGTTTTTGACGATGGGCTTTCTTCGTAAAGTAAATGTATATGACGCCTTTATTGACGGAGCCAAGCAGGGCTTTGATGTGGCCTTAAAAATTATCCCTTACTTAGTAGCCATGTTAGTCGCTATTGGGATGTTACGTGCTAGCTTAGTGTTAGATGCAATTTTAGCGGGTATCGAACAGATGGTTGTTGCCATAGGATTAAATCCAGATTTCATTGCAGCTTTACCCACAGCATTGATGCGACCTTTTTCAGGCAGTGGTGCTCGCGCGATGATGCTAGAGACTATGAATACTTATGGGGTGGATTCTTTTGCTGCCAATGTTGCCGCCATTGTACAAGGCAGCACGGAGACTACTTTTTATGTATTAGCGGTGTATTTTGGCAGCGTCGGCATCCAACGCGTACGCCACGCCATTGGTTGTGGTTTGTTTGCAGACTTTGTAGGCATTACAGCGGCGATATTTATTGGCTATTGGTTTTTCTCATAAATGTTTATTTCTAATAACTACAAACCCCTAAGAACAGACTTTATAATAGGTACCATGTAAAAAGTCGAGATCCGCAATGGCTAAATACAGAACGAACTTACCACAACTGTCTGGTGACCTGTTTCTTACAGATGGCGGAATTGAAACCACCATGCTTTTTCTTGAGGGTTTAGATTTACCCTACTTTGCTGCTTTTCATTTGCTAAATAATCCTAAAGGACAAGAAGCTTTTAGAAAGTATTTCCATAATCACTGTGCAATAGCAAAAAAATATAAAGTTGGATTTATTTTAGAAGCCGTGACTTGGCGAGCCAGTTTAGATTGGGCAAAAAAATTAGGTTATTCGAAAGCAAGTCTAGATGAAATGCTACATAAGGCAGTAGAGTTCTTGATACCTTTTAGAGATGAGTACGAGAATGAGAATACGAAAATGGTAATAAGCGGGTGCATCGGTCCTCGTGGTGACGGTTATGTACCAGGTGAGTTAATGTCGATCGATGAAGCTGAAGACTATCACTCTATGCAAATTGAAACGCTCAGCAAAACTTCCGCAGATATGTTAACGGTACTCACGCTTAACTACGTAGACGAAGCCATTGGAATTGCACGAGCAGCAAAGTCACACAATATGCCAGTCGTTATTTCGTTCACCGTTGAAACCGATGGCAAACTACCCACTGGCCAAAGCTTAAGAGAAGCCATTGAACAAGTGGAAACAGAAACCGATCAATCACCTATTTATTACAAAATCAATTGCGCACATCCCACTCACTTTGAGAATGTAGTTTCAACAGGCGAACCCTGGTTAAAGAGAATACGAAGTTTACGGGCAAATGCATCAAGTTGCAGTCATGCTGAACTTGATGAAGCTGAGGTACTGGACGAAGGCAATCCCGAAGAACTCGGCATTCAATATCGCCAATTAAGAGAACACCTGCCGAACCTAAATGTGCTTGGAGGATGCTGCGGCACAGATCACCGTCATATAGAAGCGATCTGCAAAGCCTGTGTAAATTAAAGAATATTTTATTCTTTTAGTAATTTAGCAATTAGATTTTCAATCTTTTTCGCACGTCGATCGCCTTCATGAGTTTCGCCAATAAAGCCTTTTCGAATATTGCCTTGCTTATCGACAATATAATACGCCGGCCAATATCTATTACGCAGTGCACGCCAATAAGCCTTATCATTATCCATCATCACAGGATGATGTAATTCAAACTCTGTAATTTTTTTCGCGACATTATCGCGTTCTTTTTCACGATCAAATTCTGGGGTATGAATACCTATCACAGTAAAATCTTTATCAGCAAATTTTTCTTCTACACTTCTCAACCATGGAAACGAGTTGTAACAATTCCAACAACCGTAGGTCCAGACATCTATTAAAACCACTTTGCCTCGCAAATCACTTGTCATTAGTGGTTTTGAATTAAGCCATGCAATTTCATCAGTTTGCGTAAACTCTGGCATGGTTGCAGGCGGGTTAACTTGTTTTGCATAGACCACTGCACTTACTAATAAAGTTAAACTAAGTAACGCACCTAAACATAGGCGTTTGGTAATGAGTGTTTTAGTCATTTTTAAATCTCCACCTTAAATATCTTGCTTAAGTTTCTTGCTTAAAATTACTAGCCTATATTTCAACAAGTACTCGACCTCGGATTTCATTTTTTAATAGCTTTTCAAACACTACTGGTAAATTTTCGAGATTAGTTGTCTGCGTTTTTATTTTTGCTATATTTTCTGGGTGCAGATCATCACCTAATCTATTCCATATTTGTTTTCTAAGTGGTTGTGGACAATTAGACGAACTTGCCCCTAACAAGTTCACACCACGGATAATAAATGGCATTGTTGAAAGTTCGAACTTTACACCCCCTGCAATACCAACACTAACCACATTACCCCAAGGCATACACGCACGTACTAATGCGCTTAAGGTATCGCCACCAACATTATCTATCGCACCTGCCCAACGCGTTTTTTCCAATACACCATCACCTATTTGAATTTTTTCTCGTGCTACAACTTTACTAGCCCCTAATTCATATAAATAATCATGCGCATCCTTGCTTCCGGTTACGGCAATCGTCTCATAACCTAATTTATGCAAAAGATCGATTGCAAAACTACCCACACCTCCACTAGCACCGGTCACTACAATAGGACCATCTTCTACTTGTTGGTTGTTTTGTTGTAACAGATGAATACTAAGTGCTGCGGTAAACCCTGCAGTACCTATAATCATGGTTTGAGGAAGTGTTAATCCCGCTGGCAAAGGCACAACCCAGTCTGCTGGAACACGTGCAAATTCTGCGTAACCACCATCCTGAGTTTCGCTTAGGCCGCTGCCATTCACAATAACTTGATCACCTTGTACAAAATCACCGCTGGCTGATTCAACTACTTCGCCAGCCAAATCGATACCACCCACTAAGGGTGACCGTCTAAGAATTTGGGCTTTTCCAGTGCCTGCTAGCGCGTCTTTATAATTAACACTTGAGTACTTGACGCGAATGACCACATCGCCTTCGCAAAGATCATCGATACTAAGTTGCTCTATCCCCGAGCGAGTGTGTTGTTGATCTGAATAAATTCGAAATGCTGGAAATTTTTTCATTTAGATAAATTTTGAAGCTATTCTGTCGAAAGCATCACGAAGGAATTCATTGCATTAGAAAGTGTATCTGCACCTTGTTCGGCAAGGTAGTTAAAATGGCCCATTTTCCTGCCAACACGAGCTTGATGTTTGCCATATAGATGTAATTTTACATTATCTGTCAAAATGCGAGACCAATCCGGTTGCTCGTCTTGAGCATCCCAAAGATCTCCCAAAACATTCACCATAGTCACAGCACTATGCGCTCCTGGATTTCCTAAAGGCAAACCACATATCGCTCTAACTTGTTGTTCAAATTGCGAAGTATAACAAGCATCCATCGTATAGTGTCCGCTATTGTGAGTGCGTGGCGCCATTTCATTAAAAAACAAGCTGCCATCATCATCAATAAAAAACTCAACTGCAAGTACACCGCAATAATCTAAATCCTCAGCTATTTTTTGCGCGTGAGATTTAGCTAAGTTCTGAAGATCTTCACTTACCTTTGCCGGCACCGTACTGGTAAATAAAATACCATCTTTATGCACATTCTCTGCAACTGGAAAAAAGCTAAGTTCTTTTGCAGCGGAACGCGCAAGCACAACCGAAACTTCAGACTTAAGTGTGATCATTTTCTCTAACACACATTCAACATTATCTAATTTATTCCACTGATCTATGCATTCTTGCGCTGTGTTAACCACCGCTTGGCCTTTACCGTCATAACCTAAGCGAGTTGTTTTTAATATCATCGATGATGATAGGTCAGAAAATGCTTGCTCTATATCTTGAATATTACTAACCGCATAAAAAGGTGTAGGAGGGATATTGAGTGACTGTGCAAATTGTTTTTCTTTAATGCGATCTTGTGCAAGCTCTAAGACACGCGCATTTGGTGACACTAAACAAGTTTTTTCAAGATGTTCAAATACTTCTGCAGGCACATTTTCAAATTCAGTAGTAATTACAGAACACTCTTGCGCTAATGCCTTTAGAGAATGCGCGTCATCGTATTTAGCTTGCAGATGCAGATGGGCAATTTCGCCCGCCGGGCTAGAAGAATTTGGGTCGAGCACAATAACTCTATAGCCCATGGAAGTAGCAGCATGCACAAACATACGGCCAAGTTGACCGCCGCCTAACATGCCAAGAGTTGCACCAGGTAAAATCATATGTATTACGGAAGTTGGGTGCTTAAAACTTTCTCTGATTGAGCTGCTCGAAATTCGTCAAGCTTAGCTTTTATATCTGCATTGTTATTTGCCAACATGGCCACTGCGAATAATCCTGCATTCGCTGCACCCGCCTCACCTATTGCAAAGGTAGCAACCGGCACGCCTTTAGGCATTTGCACTATAGAATATAAAGAGTCCTGACCTGATAAGTGCTTGCTTGGCACAGGTACACCTAACACAGGGACGGTTGACATCGCAGCTACCATACCGGGTAGATGTGCAGCCCCACCCGCACCTGCAATAATGCATTTAATATCACGGGATGCTGCTGACTCAGCAAATTCGGCCATTAATTTAGGTGTGCGATGAGCAGAAACCACACGCTTCTCGTACAATATGCCAAACTGATCCAGAATTGCAGCAGCAGCCTGCATGACGGGCCAGTCGCTATCGCTACCCATGATTATGCTGACTTGTGGATTGGCCATTTTCGCTACCCCTGATACTTATAGAAAAATATAATAAAAAAATAAGCGGGCATTTTGGCTGAGACAGGCCAATAAAACCAGCATATATAAGAGAATTAGGCACTTAAAAGAATAAAAATGCTATTTGAATCCAACCTAACATCGCTCAAAAAGGTCTACCAAGGCAAAGTTCGCGATATCTATGAAGTAGACAACCAACATTGGCTCATTGTCACCAGTGACCGCCTCTCAGCATTTGATGTGGTGCTACCCGACCCTATTCCTAAAAAAGGCATGGTACTGACAACTGTATCGAATTTTTGGTTTGATCGTTTTTCAAGCAAAGTAAACAATCATCTCAGCGATATCAAACTTGAAGACGTTGTTCAGGATGAACAAGAACTTCAACAACTTAAAAATAGAAGCGTCATTGCTCGCAAACTAAAAGCACTACCCTTTGAAGCCATAGTTCGCGGTTATGTTATAGGATCCGGCTGGAAAGAATATCAAAGTACAGGTTCTATTTGTGGAGTGTCGTTACCACCAAACTTAAAGCAAGCGCAACAATTAGATTCTCCAATCTTTACCCCATCTACAAAAGCAGCTGTTGGCGATCATGACGAAAATGTTAGCTTTGACAAAATTATAGATTTAGTTGGAAAAGAAATTGCGGAGTCTGTACGCGATCTAAGTATAGAAATCTATAAAGAAGCTGCAGAGTTTGCATTAGAGCATGGCATTATCATTGCCGATACAAAATTTGAATTTGGTTTAGATGAAAACGAAAACATTGTGTTAATAGATGAAGCACTCACTCCAGATTCATCACGCTTCTGGCCACAAAACACTTATCAAGTCGGCACAAGTCCAAAAAGTTTTGATAAACAGTACGTACGGGACTATTTAGAAACGTTAGATTGGAACAAGCAAGCACCTGGACCCAAATTGCCGCAAAAAATTATCGACAACACCAGTAATAAATATTTAGAAGCCTGTAAACGCTTAACAGATATAGATTTATAGAATTAACCAGTCAAATAAGAGAATACTTCTTTAGCTTAATCCCTACTCTAAGAATTTTTCTGCATCCAATGCAGCCATACAACCTGTTCCTGCTGACGTTACAGCTTGTCTATAGACATTATCCATTACATCGCCCGCTGCAAATACACCTGGAATACTAGTTTGTGTAGCATTTCCAGTAATGCCGCTGTTCACTTTTAAATAGCCATCTTTCATTTCTAATTGGTTTTCAAAAATACTTGTGTTGGGGGTGTGCCCAATCGCAATGAAAACTCCTTGAACATTTAGGTCTTTTATTTCTCCATCTAAAGTGCTTTTAATTCGCATTCCTGTTACACTAGAATCATCACCCAATACTTCATCTAATGTATGGTTCCATTCTACAGTGATGTTTCCGCTTCTTTCTTTTTCTAGCAGCTGATCTTGCAAAATCTTCTCAGCACGTAATTGATCACGACGATGCACTAGCACAACCTCACTTGCGATATTGGAAAGATATAGCGCTTCTTCCACTGCTGTGTTACCACCTCCAATCACAGCCACTTTTTGGTTTTTATAAAAAAAACCATCACAAGTTGCACAGGCGGATACCCCCTTACCTTTAAATGCTTCTTCAGAAGGAAGACCTAAATATTGCGCCGATGCTCCTGTAGTAATGATCAACGCATCACAGGTATACGTGCCTGAATCACCTTTTAAAACAAAAGGTCGTTTTGATAATTCAGCGATATGAATGTGGTCAAATATAACGTCGGTTTCGTAACGCTTAGCATGATCCAGCATGCGCACCATAAGATCTGGACCTTGAAGACCTTCAACGTCTCCCGGCCAATTATCAACATCAGTTGTAGTGGTAAGCTGACCACCCTGCTGCAAGCCTGTAATAATTGTTGGCTTTAAGTTTGCACGAGCCGCATAGATACCTGCCGTATACCCGGCTGGCCCTGAGCCTAAAATTAATAGTTTAAAATGTTTAGAATTAGACATCATAAGTTCCTTTTCAATTTAATTAATTACAACAATACACTCCAAGTTCCATGTTGATGTGCAGCTGAGTAATTTAACTTTTGTTTTTTAGTTTGTTGATTGACTATGACTTTCTTTTCTCGAATACGTCTGGGTATACCGTGTTCTATTAATGATTTTCTCACTGTTTCATCCGACGTATTAACCATTCGGCCAATTTCCTTAGTAGACTTTTTTTGCTTAACATACATTTCAATTAACCAATGTTTATTGTTGAGTATTGGAATATCTAACTTCCTGTTATCTCGCTTTGGTATCCCATACTCTTTAATCCAACGAGAAATTGTTCGCTCAGTTTTTATTAACTTTTGAGCTATTTCATATGTGCTTAATTTCTCATTCACGTACATATCAAACAACTGTTCTCTCAAATCTAAATCTAATGTTTGCATCACTTTCCTCCAGGCAATACTCGAGTGCAGAAATCAGTTAAGTCTCTGATTTATTTACTCTTCAGTTAATTTTCTATTTCGATTTCTTTCGGTGGGATCGTTGTTCCAAGCGGCCCCTCCCATTTTGCTTCTACAATCTTACCGACTGTAATTTGATTAAAATCCACCGTCCCTACAGCAGGTACAATATTAAAATCCAGAATCTTAAATGAAGTAGGTGCATTAACTTCTGTGACTGGCCCTTCCAGCTTTATCACTTCCTCATTTTTCTTTCTTTCAATTTTAGTAAGCGTTGGCACTCCATTCATAATTGCGCCATCTACTGATAGATCATCACCTACTGCGATATCGTCAAGCCCAAAATTAGCGACTTTAGGCTCACGTTCTTCTTTATAGCTAGTTGAAATATTAACCGCAAAAGTTGTACTTAGAAGTGTGATTGTATTATTTGCAGTATCAACTGCTTCAACGACTGAACGTATTTCAATAGTGTCATCCGGTTTAATTTCGATGTGTTCAGCCAGCAATGCGCCATTTACCGTGTAAACACCTTCAGCTTCAACTCTTACTCCGAGCGCTAGATTTGCAAGTACGCCACCTTCGATTTGAGTATTAGCATCTGTTTCTACAACTAGCCCGTTAACTTCAAACAGTGCAGCACTAGTGAAATTAGTGATAATACCCTCAATTTCAGTCTCTTCTCCTTCATCAGGATTTGGCGCAAAACCGGTACGAACTTCAGAAGCGATTAAAGTATCTACATTAAAGTCATTCGCAAGCCCGATAACATCTACAAGCTGTCCATTTTGCAGACCTGCGACATTATGCGTTACTTTCAAACCTGCAATATTGAAAGTCGTTGCCGCAAGATTTTCAATGTTGCCTGTCACTTGATAGGTAAGAGCATTAAGTTCTTTCTCTACATATGTAGCTCTAATCACTTTATTAGGATCTCTAAAACCACTTACCTCAACAATATCTCCAACCAAAAGCGTAGCTTGAGTTACATTTTCAAAAGTTGTGGTTGCGGTGATTTGTACAGTCTGCCCCAGAGCTACAAATATATTATTAACTAAGTCAATCGATTGAACAGGCCCCTTAACATTCTCAACATATTCAACCTGAGTAGCTACAGTTGTTGAGTAATCAGCTTGTACACGTATAACTTGACCAATTTCTAGATCATCTTGAACCGACGGCTGCCCATTTATTAGAAATACTGCGCCATTAGTTTCGTATCGTGTTCCATTAACCACAACACTTCCAAATGCAGCAATTGGACCAAAACTTATGCCTGTTCCATGAATTCCACCATTGGCAATTAAATTAAGTGCAGTTCCTCCACCACACGCAATGAGTAGGCTAATAATTATCGAACTTGCGAATAATTTAATAGCATAAAATTTCATGACTTCTTCCTTGATGTCACACTGCCACTTTCGCTAGCATCAGACTCTTCCTCAAACTGGAACACACTGGTGCCCAGCCGTATGCTTTTAGATTGTTTTTTCTTTGTGGTGTTTTCATGATTTGCCAGCCACCTATCCAACTTCTCTAACAATTCCTGACCATGCTTAGCACTTATCTTACGAAATTCATCCGCATGCTCCTTGGGTATATTGTCATACACCACTGTGCGCTGGAACCTTAAATCAGGATGCTCGTGAGTCATATTATGATCGATGGTCGAAATTAGGTCTGCCGCATCCATCCCAAGAATTCGCATTTTTTCAACATCAGATGATCCAGGCACATAACCCTTTGTTTTTAACTTGATGTTATTTTGATTCGTGATTTCAATCACACCCACTCTTATCAGTTCATCTCGCATGGCGCGTGAAGGTACTCCACCACTGTACTTTTCAACTAATTCAGAAAAACTTTTCTTACCTTCAAACGGTAATACTGCAGGTCTTCCACTTTTTGTTTTATAACGTCTATCACGCGTCCATCCACTTAATACTCGCACCGCTCTGTTGTGTCGCTCTTCTAAACCAACATTTCCTAATACTGGCAAGTCTTTAATTCTAGCAACATGCTTACGATGCAATCCTGTTATTACCGAAATTCTTGAATCTGATTGCTTCCTACCACCAACAGTAAATTCTTTTTCTTCTGCCACTTCAACGTACACTCTATTAACGAGCTCATTCATGGCACCTGCTGAAACACTATGACGCATGAGTATCCTCACAATAGGTCGCAATATGGTTGCAACGGCTTGTACTAATATGTTTGAGTGCGATTCCATTCACTTAAAGTAGCTCATTTATTAGAAATTAAAAACATTATTTCTATAGATATAATCTTTATTGAAACAAGTTAATGGAGGTATTCATTACTAAATCAATAATTACATTTTGGAGTTTGCAACAAATGAAAAATTCCAATGAACACCTCTATCGCCTTCGTTTAAGTCAATTAAGTCAGCTCCCTATTTCAATGTTTATCTATTAAATCCTAGACTCATAGCATATCTATATTTGGCCTTTGAATGCCAAACCACTCATCTAGAAAAACCTGCCGTTAATCCCTATAGGGTCCCAAAACACCGTGTAAAGCACGAAAATGTGCTCAATGTCATTTGGTATTCAAAGGCCAAATGTAGAAAGTCACATTAATTACGAGGAGTAATTAGAAATGAAGAGCCTATTCTCTAGCTTTCATATGAAAGCCATCACACTATTAGTGTGTATTTTTCTATTTGGGATAAATACAGCATCTGCCAATTATTTTTATGGCGAAGAAGTAGATACGTTTTGTGCAGGAAAACCTGGATTTGAAAACCCGCCAGTATTTGGTGGAGTAGGTTCCCCATTAGACGAGACTAACTGTGCAAAGTGTCACAGCCCGTCTGGACCTGGAAATGGCGATACACCAGCCTTTGATATTTACAAAAATAATGGCAAAAATCCTAATCAAGCATTGTGCGATTTATTAGCGCCTCCACCTCCACCACCGCCGAATGATGCTTGCGATATAGATGGAGACGGATATTGCCCTCCAGAAGATTGTAATGAAGGTGATCCACTAGTTCATCCCGGTGCCTTTGAAATCTGTGGCGATGGGGTTGATAACAACTGTAATGGTTCTGAAAGTCTACATGACGATCCAATGATGCAAGACGCCAATACCTGTCCAGGATTATGTACAGACAATGATGGTGATCTTTTCAGCACAATCCTTGGCTGTGGACCAATCGACACAGATGATAATGACCCAACTGTAAACCCAGGTCAGCCAGAGAATTGTGAAGATGGGAAAGACAATAATGGTGATGGATATATAGACGATCTTGATCCAATGTGTCAGATGATGGATGACGAAGGTAAACTAAAAGAGCTCAAAGATAAAATTAAAGCGCACAAAAAAGAGTGCAAAAAAGTTGAGAAGCAACTTAAACGTGAGTACGAAGCGCTTAAAAAGAAAATAGAGCGCGCAGAAGAGCGTGATGAAGATGATGAAGATGATGAAGATGATGAAGATGATGAAGATGATGAAGATGATGAAGATGATGAAGATGATGAAGATGATGACTAAGTCACATCTTCATTCAAGTAGTAAATTTTGCAAATAATTATGCAAAACGTGAAAAAGGGGCTTCATAGCCCCTTTTTCATATTAAACAAATAATCTTTGTTTCAAATCTAAAATTCTAATTTGAAGAGGGTCGAAATATGAAAGTTTCAGACATTATGACCACTAATGTAAGAACGGTCAGTCCAGATACAATGGTTTCAGAAGTTGCAAGTATTATGTGTTTATATCGTATAAGCGGGCTACCCGTTGTTGAACATGATCAGCTAGTTGGAATGATCGCAGAGCAAGATGTGTTAAAAATCTTATTCCCATCTCTTGATGAGATAATGAATAACTTCAATACCATTGATTACAGCGAATATATAAATGAATATAGAAATGTAATTGAAAACACAGTTGCAGAAGTGATGACACCCAACCCTATTTCTGTGAATGCCGATATGCACGCATTAAAAGCAAGTGCAATTATATTTCGAAATAAATTTCGTCGCATTCCTGTAGTGAATGTCGAAAATAAATTAGTAGGTGTATTGAGTGTAGGCGATATTCATCGGGCAATATATTTAGAAAACGTACAGTCAGGTGTAACTTTTTGCAGACAACCAAATCTTAGTAATTATTCAATATCGGAAGATAGTAGGCAGGTTAACTAACCAGTTTAAAATAAACCTCTAAACAAGTTACTGCCAACCTTTCTTTAGCTTCAAAGAATGAGCCCAAAGACTTTACGAAGCGCTTAAAAAGTAAATAGAGCGCGCGTATGAAGACGAAGATGATTAAGTCATATCTTCACTAGGTATTTCTGCATTATATAATGCAGTTTAAATAAGGGCTTTACTAACCCCTTTTTTTATTTGCAATTGAACAATAATAAAGTCTTGCGAGAACTTATGATCAGTGGCTATAAAAACTCTATGGTATTGGCCTTACCTGAGAGGAACTAAAATTGGTGGTGTCTGCTCTTGTAGAAAGCAAAGAAACAATAATCAATTACGAAATGGTTTAATTTCTGCAACCGATTCTTGAGATATTGAACGTAGGTGTAAATCACGTTGTGGATAAGGTATCTCAATACCGTGCTCATGAAACCTATCCCACACACCAAGTAATACTTCACTTTTAACGTTTGAACAACCATTCATTGGATCCTTTATCCAGACTCTAATCTCCAGGTCTACAGAACTATCTCCAAATCCTTTCATCAAACAAACTGATTTGGGTAATGTCATGACACGTTGTACATCTGCAGCGGCTTCTAAACAAAGCTCAATTGCTTTTTTAACATTCGAATTATAGTGAACACCTACTGGTATTCTAAGGCGTAGGTTACTGTGGCTGTAGGACCAGTTTTCGACACGATTGATAATCATTTCCTCATTAGGAACAAGGTGCTCAATACCATCTCGCGTAATAACCGATACATAACGTGCGCTTAATGTTTCTACTCTACCGTATTGCCCTGCTACATTTATCGTGTCTCCAGGCTTAATAGATTTATCTAAAAGTAAAATAAAACCTGAAATTAAATTAGAAAAAATCTTTTGTAGGCCAAAACCAATACCTACACCAATTGCACCACCTAGTACTGCAAACGCGGTGAGATCAATACCTACCGCACTTAAGCCAAACAGGAATGCTGCGGTGACTAAAGTAAACTTAAAAGTTTTAGAAAGAAGTGCACGCGCGGATAACGAGATGTTATTGCTGCTCTTTAATACATTATCGACTAACTTAATAAGCGCAAATGCGATCCACAAAAAGATGGCGATAGAAAAAAAGGATGAAACAATTGCATACAGAGAAACTGTTGTCTGACCAAGCTCTATTTTTGTTTGGTCAAGGTAATCTACAACAGGACTTAGATACCCTATAATATTCAAAGCTGCAATTGCCCAAATGACTGCTGCAACGGTTTTACTAATTAATGGGTTCTCGATAAAAGAAGAACCAAGACGAATGATGAACCAGGCAATAATAAGATTTATTGCAGTAAGCAGAACTGGCCAGGATTGTTTAAATGCAATGAAACCAATGACAAATGCCCCCACCCACACTAGTAACAATAGCGGAAATATCAGTCGACTTAGCGTGAAAAATAAAACACGTTTCAATTTGGATTTAGATACTACTTCGTACTCAGAAATACGTTTATCTAGGCGTTTTGAGATAAACCAAGCAATGAAAATACCAACTGCGACAATTCCTAACTCTATCAACTGTTGGTAGCTATAGCTGGCCATGCTAAACCAGTCGGTCACTTCTCCTGTGACTTTTTCAATAGTCTCTTCTTTTAAGAGATCATCAATTTTTTTACCTTCTTCAGCCATATGAATTTATTTTTGCTAATTTATATCCATTTGAACGAACTATAAGCTGTTATCAGCTTATATATAAGAACTCGAATTCAAATATTTTCTGGAATCAGTAAATCTTCAGTGAAGTACGAGGTAAGTTCATACCTATTTGTTACATTTACTTTAAATATATGCAGTTTCTTCAATTTATTTCTACATTCCAATTTACATTATGCATTTTAGAAATAAATTAGAGAACTAAATTAATTGAATTTAATGGTGTAACGTAGATAGTAGTCCCACTCTCTGCGCTTTCGCTCAGCATTGGTGCGTTTATCTATATCTTCTCGATTACGAATACGCGCTTCAAACTTTTGGTTTTTAGTTACTTGCCACTTATATCTTGTTTCAACTAGTTCTTGGTTATTGCCAAAATCACCAGAAATTAACCAACCACCTCGTGTTTGCGCATACACAACACCTACACTATGTTTGGGCCAGATGTCTATAAAATTGAAAGTAGTCTGAAACGCCAAGCCGCTAGTATCTTTTTCGCCACCGGTGCGAATTGCCGATTTTCGTGGCGTATCAAATGCATACCCCACTTCATTGCCCCAAAGAAATTTAGTGCCTAATTTCCCAACAGGCCATTGCATTGCAAGACGGCCACTTACTGCTGTGTAATCTTCTATGCTTCCAGCTGCATTTCCGTCACGTTGTAATGCATCTGGAATATGCGTGATATCGAAGCCTTTCTGAATGATGGTTTTGTCTTTGTCTTTTTTTTCAGCGCCTAGATAGTAAGTAATATGACTGTCCTCTTCTTCGAAATCTAAAGGATCACGTCTTACTGTCGTTGGTCCTTCATCTGTACTGCGTTGCAATATTGCGTGCAGATCCCAACCACTTGGAATAGTGTATTTAACATGCACACCATCGGTCCAAGTAATATTAGTGTTGTCACTATCATTTCTAGATAATGATTTTTTTGCTACACCTTCTAATTCAAATTTGGTTTGAAAACGCCCTAAACGAATATCTATTTGGTCACTTGGTTTATAGCGAAAATAGAATTCATCAATGGTAGAATCGCCCAGTCTTAAGCCACTATCGCTGGGAATTGCTTCAAAAATCTCAAAGTGATAGGTGTTTAAACGGTCATCAGAACTATAGCGACCCGCGAAACGTAGTTTTCCGCTGAAAGTATCTGAGAAATTTACTAAGACACCTGCACGTGCGCGAATACGCAAATCATCCCTGCGTGAATGTTCACCATCTCTCTCGTCACGATCTCTTCCAAAAGCCCCGAACCGCATATCTCCACTGAAATCTATTAATTCTTTTTCTCTTGAATAGGTTTGGGCAGGAAATATGCATGAAAAAACAAGCAATAAAACAATTATTCGCATCTATAGTATTCTTTAAAGTCTTGTAATACGCTTAATATAAAGGATTGGATGTAAACAATACGTATACAATTATGTGTATGAATTAATAGGAATTTATATACTAACTGATGATCTGTTTACATATTATCTACATTTTCATCGGTAGACTTAAAGTCCGTAAATGTGAACAAAATATATCATGCATGTCTTAATCGTTGAGGATAATTCTGAAATTGCGACCAATATTGGGACCTATTTAGAAGCAAAAGATCATACCGTTGATTTTGCTGCAGATGGTATAACCGGGCTGCATTTAGCAGTCACCAATAACTATAGCGTAATCATTCTTGATTTAATGTTGCCCGGCATAGATGGACTAGAAGTTTGCCGCAAGCTACGTGAATCAGCAATAGAACACATTCCCGTTCTGATGCTTACTGCTAGAGACACCTTAGAAGATGTTGTAGAGGGTTTTGAAGCCGGTACCGATGACTACTTAATTAAGCCATTTTCACTACAAGAGCTTGAGGTGCGACTACAAGCATTACACCGACGTACTAATCGGCAGTACGATAACTCAGTCCTTTCTATAGAAGACGTGGAAGTAAACCTTGAGACATATACTGTTAAGCGAGCAAACAATATCATTAAGCTTAAACCCACAACGATGCGAATCTTAGTACATTTGATACGCAATTCTCATCGTGTTGTGACAAGACAAGAGTTAGAAACCGAAATTTGGGGTGACTCACCTCCTGATGGCGACCCGTTACGAGCACATATTTACAATATTCGTAATTCCTTAGACAAGCCCTTTGATAAAAAGCTTGTGCATACTGTGCATGGAATTGGATATAGAATCTCTAATAGCGATGAGTAAAGTCAATACATTAGGCGCGCGCATTGCCCTGGCAATGTTAAGTGTAATTACAATTGGAATATGTATTCTTGGCATCGTTTTCTTTTTCACTTTTGACCATATGGAATACAAGCTCTTGGAGATGCTTGATAGTTATGCCGCCCAAAATCTTTATGCATCTGAGCAACACAATGTTTTATCGAATAGTGATTCAGCTTTAATTAAAGAGAATCTATTTTCAAAATTTTCATCTGCAGACGACATCCCAGATGTGTTTAAGAATTTAGATGTAGGCTTTCATCATGATATTGAATTTAATGAGCGCAGCTATCATGTTGCAATTAAGGAATTTGATGGAATAAAAAAATATTTAGTTTTCGACATCACCGATATTGAAACCCAAGAACATATCTTGAGTAGAGTTATTCTAATTGCGATAGCGAGCGTATTCATTATCGCCATATGGGTTACATATTGGCTTTCAAGAAAAGTTATTCGCCCAGTACGGGATTTTGCTGAACAAGTAGGAAATTTAGATCCCAACATGCGAAATATCAGTATTGCTGAAGACTATAGCGATGTAGAAGTAGGTTTAATTGCCAGATCTTTTGACCGCTATATGGAACGACTCGATGGTTTTGTTGAACGTGAGCAATCATTTACTTCCACGGTAAGCCATGAACTGCGCACGCCGCTGTCCGTAATTTCTACTTCAGCCGAGCTATTAGAAACAAATAAAGACTTTCCTAGCAGCGCAAAGAAGTATGTTGATCAAATCAAAAAGAGTGCTAATGAAATGACTAATCTAATTAGCGCTTTGTTGTTTTTAGCACGAGAAGACATGCCGAATAGTTACAATCCTGCTCAAAAAACAGACATTGGTCAATTGGCTTATAACATTGTTGATACTTATAAATATGCCGAACAAAGCAAAGACATAACACTCAAAGTTTCAGTGGATCAGCAAATCCAAGTTAATGCTCCAAAAAGCCACGTGCAAATTGTCATCAGCAATTTATTGAATAATGCGCTACGACATACACAGCAGGGCAATATTCAAATTAAGCTTAACAATAATAAACTTGAGGTTATTGACACAGGAAGTGGTATTGATCAAGAAACCATAAACCATGCCTTTGAACGTGGCTTTAAAGGCGAAGATAGCAGCGGTTATGGTTTCGGCCTATATATATGTAAGCGCATTTGTGATCGTTACGGTTGGAATATCTCTATATTCAGAAACCCGAATATAGGCAGCACAGCATCGGTTAGCTTCTAGATAATCGGCCTAAAAATCCCCCCAACGGTAACTTTATTTGTTGCTGTATACATTTTGCCTACAAATCATTTACACATGGTACACACCCACGTGCATATCCTTTTACTTCAGAATCAAAAATTTGAAGTAATGAGAAATTCATGGACGTAGCAAGAGGTGTAAACAGCATGCAAACAGCAACCAACCTGCAATTTGAAAACCCTATTCAGTCATTAACTAGAGATAAAACTCAGTTTATTACTCTTATAAACAAAAGCACTGATCCAAGCTCTAATGCCACAAAAAAGTTTATAAAAGCAGAATTTATGAAGCACCACAATGCACACATCACTGAGTTTATGCCGAATCTTGTTTCTATTATCAACAAAGCAAAGAAAGTGCGTGCAGCTGTTGGCTATAGAAGTGCTGACAGTGGTGAATTATTTCTCGAACAATATTTAGATCGGCCTCTAGATGCATACATTTCTGAGCACTGCGGTTTCGATGTGCCAAGAGATCAAATTGTTGAAGTTGGAAACCTAACTTGTTCAGCAAATGGCTATGCGCGACTTGCTATTATTCGTTTAACTGAAATGCTGCATGAAAGCGGCTTTCGTTGGGTTGGGTTTACCGCCACCCAAGAGTTATTAAATTCTTTTCTCCGCTTGGGACTCACACCTCATACAATCGGACCTGCTGATATAACGCGCTTACGTAATAATGCCAACGGTGATTGGGGAACCTATTATGATAATAACCCACAAGTGATGTTTGGCAGTATTGATTGGGGCTTTAAAAAACTCAAAGACGAAAGATTTTTGTAAGCTTGTCTTGAGATGAATATATTAGAGTTATTGTCGACACCTAAGAGCTCTCTACCTGCGCTTATTTCAAGCCATGGAGCCATGAGCTATGAGGATGTACATCGGAGTGTGCAGCACTTTGCATCACTCATAGAAAAACTGGACCCTCAATGCATTGCACTGTATTTAGATAATTGCTTTCAATGGGTGATTGCTGATCTAGCCGCACATCTATGCAACGTACCCATTGTTCCTTTACCTACTTTTTTTTCGCAAGCGCAGTTGAGCCATATGATTGAAGATGTAGGCGCAGATCTTCTTATTACTCATTGCCAACTAAATGAACAACCGATACTTAGTCTTTTCCAAGAACAGCCCATTGAAAAAGATGGCAAAGGCTTTGAAATGTACCAGAGAAGCACCTCCATAAAAGTACACTACCCAAGTGGACTTGCAAAAATTACCTATACATCGGGCTCTACGGGCACACCTAAAGGTGTATGCCTAAATGCTCGTGCGCAACTAGACATTGCAAATAACTTAAGCACAGTGCTTCGACCACTTGAAATTGAAAAACATCTTTGCGTACTACCCCTAAGCACTTTACTAGAAAATATTGCAGGAGTTTGGGCGCCCTTATCGATAGGTGCATCTGTCGCACTACCCTCGTTAATCAAACTTGGATTCGGTGGTGCAAGTGACTTAGACCCACAAAAATTCTTGGCTACAATTACTAAATTCAGCCCTGAAAGCATTATTCTAGTACCGGAACTTTTGAATGTAATGG
>CAYXVH010000119.1:0-3971 GCA_964468615.1 uncultured Thiotrichales bacterium
TCATGCCTTTTTTAATATTCCAGCATAGAAAATTAATACTAGCTGAATCTAATTCAGAAGCTTTTGACTCAATAACAGTTACCGATCGGTTTTGATGAAGCAAGAGGTTTCCATATCTAAAAGGTAAATACGTAAATTACACTAGCATATTTCTATCTAGATCAAACTATAGATAAACCCTAACGTAGACAGATATAAAATATAGTAACGAAATGTTTAATTGGACAAATACAGGGAATACAAGGTTGCTCCCTTGAAATTTAGTTGATAAAATAAGTTATCTAGTAAAATTTTTTAGTACGTTTGTACAATACTTATTTCCTGCGTAGCGATATTTCATCATATCGCTTGAGGCTTTCTTCAGCACGCATATATCCAAACTCTATTAACTCTTCAGCTCGATCAAAGTCAAACCAGCTACAAACATTGCGGGGCATTTCCACTACAACATCTGGACGATTTGCCGCCAGTTTAAAACGCGAAATTGAGGATTGCATAGTATCCATAGACTGAGTCATAAGGTTGAATATACCCATGTCATGGTTATTATTTTTATCTGCCTCACCTTTAAGCAACATACCATCTATTAGCTTTTCAATTCCTAGTTGATATTTATTTTTGATTTTCTCTTCATCATTATTTGAATCATCTTTATCTTCTGTTTCAAATATTTCTAATGGACCATTAAGCGCAACAGCAATAGTTAATTCAGTATTATCATTTAGTGTCGGCGCAATTGGCACAGGGTTAATAATTCCACCATCTACAAGCAAACGATCGGCATATTGCACTGGGGAAAAAATCATTGGTACCGCGATGGAAGCGCGAATAGCTTCAAACAACGACCCTTGTGCAAGCCATACTTCTTTTTGTTCTACAATATCGGTGGCAACTGCAGTAAAACCAATCGGCAAGTCTTCAATAGTACGATCTTTTATTATTTCTTTAAGAACCTCAATTATCTTTTCGCCCTTAAAGATAGATTTTCTGCTGAATGAGATATCCAACAAACGAATAATATTTCTTCTTTTTAAAGCCTTGACCCACTCAACGTAAACATCTAGCTCTCCTGCAGCATAGATACCACCTACCAGTGCGCCAACAGATGATCCTGAAATGTATTTTATTTCATAATCGCGATCTTCCAAGCAACGAATTACGCCAATATGCGTCAATCCTCGCGCCGCACCACTTCCCAACACTAGCGATATTTTTGTTTTTTTATTCATTCTCTTTAATTCAATTAAAATGCATTTCATCGCCATGACAAATACTCATGATAATTCTTATTTTATTCCTTTATACAGCAGAATTTTCCCATTTGTCCTAAAATATCCCCACATCATTTATCAAGACACCCCCCTTAAGGAAAATTCAGTCTCGCCGATATAACCCATTATCTCAACAAGTGTTTTAGAAAATGGATACATCAAATACCACCGAAAACCCTCGTTTTCGCTTAGGTCTACGCGATACATTTCGACTGTTATGGCCCTATGGTAAGCGGAATTTTATGAGCCAAATTGAAGGTATTTGGTTTATTGTTTTTTATCTCATCATTTTCCAACTACTCATTTTACAACTTCCAATTGTTTATGCAGCAATGATTGCTGTTGGAATATTTATAGTCGCAGCAGGCTTAATGTTTTTTATGGAAGGCTTGCGCTTAGGTTTAATGCCACTTGGTGAGATTATAGGAAGCATCTTACCGCGTAATAGCGGCATGCCGATAATTTTACTATTTGCTTTTTTACTTGGCGCAGGAGCAACATTTGCAGAGCCTGCGATTGCAGTACTCAAAGCAGCAGGTAGTGGCGTGCTTCCTGACAAAGCACCCTTGCTATATAGCTTGCTAAATGATTTTTCAGGACAACTCGTTAGCAGTGTTGGTATCGGTGTGGGTCTTGCAGTAATGCTAGGTGTACTACGCTTTTTCTATGCCTGGCCATTAAAGTTTCTTGCGATACCTGCAGTGCTTATTTTACTCGTACTCTCTTTTTATTTTAGCCAAGTACCCGCATTACGTGACATATTAGGTCTTGCATGGGATTGCGGTGCAGTAACCACAGGCCCTGTTACTGTTCCATTGGTACTTGCACTTGGCATAGGTGTTTGTCGTGTCGTAAGTAGCAGCTCTGGAGGCGGCTCTGGGTTTGGTATTGTTACGCTCGCATCTTTGTTTCCTATTTTAGCGGTTCTACTTCTATCCTTATACCATTATACCAGTAATGACTATTATGGCGCTTCTAATTACAAAGGTTCTGCAGTAGTAGAAACTCAATCAACAACTAAAACTGATAGCAAAACAGAAACTGATGCTAATTTAGTTGCAATTTCTGATGCTGAATTTAATGAATATTTAAAAACTGGCATTCTACCTGATGGATACAAATTAGATTTTAATGGTGGTAAAGCTGAACTAGTAGATGGAAAAATTGTTGTTACCGATCCTAATCTAGTCGTAAAGAAGATATACGCTCGTGAATATAAAATTATTGATGACAAAACTTGGGACACAGAATCTTCAGTCATTACTCAATTTAAAGAAGCCTTTATTGGCGCCCTTCGTGCAATTATCCCTCTTTGCTTATTCCTATATTTTGTACTTCGACTAATCCTTAAACAGCGTTTAGATAAAGGCAATGATGTTGGTATAGGCGTAACTTTTGCATTAGTAGGCATGGCACTATTCAGCTTAGGCATTACACTTGGCTTAACTCCACTCGGTGGACAACTTGGTAGTAATATTCCATTAGCCTTTGCGGAAATTGTACCTTGGGGATTTGACCATTCAGAAGGCCCACTATTTGGCGAAGGCCACCTAGGTAAATTTGTTGCTGTTGGCTTTGCATTTTTCTTAGGATATGGCGCCACACTTGCTGAACCAGCTCTTAACGCGCTTGGAGATACTGTAGAGCGTATAACAGTTGGCGCTTTCCGCAAGAAACTACTCATGCAAACCGTTGCAATCGGTGTTGGTTTAGGTATCGGCGCAGGCATTGTAAAAATGGCATACAACTTACCACTCATCTGGATGCTAATCCCACCCTATGCATTAGTACTACTTCTAACTTGGCGCGCACCCAATAGCTTTGTTGATTTTGGTTGGGATAGCGCAGGCGTGACAACTGGCCCTATTACAGTGCCTCTAGTATTAGCCATGGGTCTCGGCGTAGGTGCGAATGTTCCAGGCGTCAGCGATGGCTTTGGAATACTAGCATTAGCTTCTGTTGGACCCATCATGACCGTGCTGTCTGTAGGCCTCTACACACAAAGAAACGAGAAAAAGCTTCAAGCGGCTAATGAACCTAACTTGGAAAGCGAACTAGACAGTGACTCAAAACAACTAGGAGCCGCATAAAATGTTTAATAGTAACCATCATATTTCACTCATTACAGCGGCTCTTCCTGTGTCATCAGCAAATGCTGTAATAGAAAACTTAACTGCCAACGAATTAACCGATGTTTTAGTCTCAAAAGCACGTGGTACGGTTCTTCGTGATCATTGGTGGAAATCCTGGGTGCCGCCCATTAGCCCATCGAAAACATTACTGCACATGGTTGTCCCTGCACACGATGTAGACCGTGTAGTTAACACAGTAATTGTTGAAGGAAAACTTGACATGCAGTCTACAGGAGCTGTTTTTAGCACACCATGTGAAAGCTCTTACGTAGGTTCTGAATTTCATAATCTTCGTACTAAAGAGAAATTAAATACCACAACCGACTCGGATAAACTTTCTGAAAATCTAAGTGCAATTTTTTGTTGCGTTGGGCATAACTTAAGCGAGCACATTGCAAAATCTGCAATCAATGCTGGTGCACATGGTCCAGTTGTTTACTTTGCTGAAGGAAAAGGTTTGCGTGACCGACTCGGCTGGCTACGCATTACCAAAGACAATGAACAAGAAATTTTAATGGTACTTGCGGACAACTCAGATGTTGAGGCTATCTTTACCGCTATGGAAAAA
>CAYXVH010000120.1:0-3244 GCA_964468615.1 uncultured Thiotrichales bacterium
AAAAATGCAAAACATCAGCAAGAAAAAAACTCTGCAGATGAAAAAGCAAAGCCGAATAATGAAGAACTCTCCGGCTGGGGAAAGCTAGTAGATGGGATAAAAAATTCCATCAATGATTCAATAAAAGTTACCCGAGAAGAACAAAAGCTAAAAATTTTTATTAGTAATCAAGAAGCTCAACAAGCCTATGAGTTCATGCGCATAAAACTTTTAGGTGCAAAATATGCCGTCGCCAGTCGCGATGATGACGCATACCATCAAGAGCTTGAAGCAGCACTAGCTTGGCTCGAGTCTACCGATACTCTGTATGATAAAAGAGAAATGATTGAGGAATTAAGTGAGCTTAATGATATTAATTTGGAACCTGAACTTCCAGATATCACTGAGGCTAACACTTTACTTATTGAAACCATGGAAACAATTAATAATAGTTAATTAGGTACAGATAAATGATTCGCGCATTACTAGTATTTATATTCTTTCTTGTAATTTTCACAATATCTGTGTTTTTCGCAATGAAAGAACCAGGCTTTGTTGTTTTTAGTTATGGCGGAACCGAGCACACAATAAACCTAGTTAATTTTGTAATCGGTCTCTATATTCTTCTTCCACTGGTTTATATATTTTTCAAACTTTTAGGCTTTATCTTCAACGCACCAAAAATGATCCATAACGTAATTGCTAATCGTCAACAAAGCAAGTCATTAGAAGACACTCAGAAAGGATTAAGTAAATTTAATCAGGGCGCTTACTTACAATCAGAAAAGCTTTTATTAAGTGGCGCGAGTAACTCACCATCTGCTGAAATCAATTACACCTGGGCTGCGCGAGCAGCTCATATGCGTGGTGATTTTACAGAGCGTGACGCCCATCTAGCAGAAGCAAAAAACAGCAGCTCTGCTAATCAGTCTGCGCTTGATGTGCTGCGTGCAGAATTGTTACTCGACCAACGCATGCCTGAGCAAGCATTAGCAAACCTTAGCCAACATGAAGATGCGATCCATTCTAATCCTAAAATTGCTTGTTTATTTGCCAATGCCTATGAACAACTTGGAGACTGGGAAAAACTATCAGGCATTATCCCGCAATTGAAAAATAGTAAAAATATTGATCAACATACTTGTAGTCAGATTGAAAAACGTGCTATTCAAGGATTACTCAACAATATCCAAAATGCATCTAATATTGATGAGATAGGAACAAAGTACAGAGAAAACATTTCAGCCGACAATGAATTGACGCTAGGTTATGTCACCGCACTTCGCCAACAAGGCAAACATGAGCTTGCTGAAAGTACTGTGAGCGCTGCATTGACTAAAAATTGGTGCTCTAAGCTAGTACATGAGTACGGTCTAATTGAGATCAAAGATCCTAGCCAAGCGCTAAATAAAGCCGAGCAATGGGTAGAACAACATACTAATGATGAAAACCTATATCTAACGCTAGGACGTATTTGCAATAAAGCTCAACTTTGGGGCAAAGCCAAAGCTTATTTTGAATCAAGTTTAACGCGTAAGCCTTTAGCCGAAACCTATGCTGAGCTAGCTACATTGCATGAACAACTTGATGAAATGGAAGATGCACATCGTTGTGCAAAAAAAGGACTCAAGCTAGCCACACGCAACATGTAGTTTTCTTGATTTAGAAAGATCTGAAATGATCTACTTGGCAATATGGATAATCTACTAGATTAACTTGAATAATTGCCTAGGCTTAAGTATTTTGGACTCATCAGTTTTCATTACACAATAAGCCTGAAGCCATAAGCTAAGAATGTTCATTCGTATACTCATTGCATCTGTGGTGCTGTTTTCTTTATGGCTACTTTTATCAGGTCACTTTGGCGCCTTATTACTTTCATTAGGTGCTCTGAGTTGCATATTTGTTGCTTGGGTATCAGAAAAGTTAGGCTTATTCAGCAGTAATTTTTCAACTTTAAAACTCAATCTCAAATTACCAAAATTTTTACCTTGGTTTTTTATCGAAGTGGTTAAATCCAACATTATTGTAAGTTTCAGGATTTTGCACCCTAAACTACCGATAGAACCTAATATTATGACACTAGATGCTTCTCAACATGGCGATCTAGCCACCGCGGTATATGCAAATTGCATCACGCTAACACCAGGTACTTACAGCCTTGATCTTGACTCAAATAGTATTGAAGTGCATTCATTAACTATTGCCCTGGCAGAAGATTTACAAACTGGTGAAATGAGCAAAAGAATTTCAGCATTAGAGTCCAAACCAACCACAGACACGGCAAACTAAATAAGTGTTCATTGCTGCCACGATTGCAATTCTTGTAGTAATGTTAATTATTTTACTACGCGCGGCATTAGGCCCTACTGTTTTTGATCGAATTCTAGCAATCAATACCTTCGGTACTGCAACTGTACTGTTAATTGCTTTATTTGGTTTTTTAACTGGTCGACCTGATTTTATGGATATCGCATTGTTATATGCACTAATAAATTTTATTTCAACCATCGCTGTACTAAAGCTTTTCCGTTATGGCAATTTAGGCAATACGCCTAGCGAATAACCCAACGGGTAATTTATGCAATTAATGACAGTAATAGGATGGATTTTACTAGCGTCAGGAAGTTTTTTCTGCCTGGTCGGTTCAATAGGACTAATACGCTTACCTGACTTTTATTCTAGAGTTCATGCTGCAGGTATTGTTGATAGCTTAGGCGCTATTCTTATTCTTTTAGGCTTGATTACACAGACTCAAGATCCCATCGTCATTATCAAGCTTGTGTTCATACTTTTCTTTATGATGCTAACTGGACCAACCGCTGTACATGCGCTAGCAAGGGCAGCAAAGCTCACAGACAAGGAAACCGAAATTGACAGCCATTAAATAGGTTGCATCTGAAAGCACAATGGACATCCAAACCATCCTCAATATTTCCTTGCTGACCCTGTTAGCCCTTACTGCGGTTATTTTACTTCGCCTACACAATTTACTTGCCGCAGTACTATTGAGCGGTATATATAGTTTATTGTCTGCTGGATTGTTTGTAAGTCTTGATGCAGTAGATGTTGCTTTTACCGAGGCTGCGGTAGGCGCAGGACTCACTACAGTTTTATTACTAGGTGCAGTTGCGATAACAGGCAGAGAACAATCAGTAACTCGCCATAGCAAATTACTACCCATAGCCGTAACCACCATCACTGCTGCAGCATTAATTTACGGGACATTAGATATGCCAAAATTTGCTGATCCAAATGCGCCCAT
>CAYXVH010000121.1:0-9797 GCA_964468615.1 uncultured Thiotrichales bacterium
CCTTCTGCGAATCTTAAAGCAATTTTAGTTATAGATAATATTGCAGCTGGCCCATCAATCGGTGGCATACGCATGGCTGAAGATGTTAGCACAGGAGAATGTTTTCGTTTGGCGCGTGCAATGACATATAAGAATGCTGCAGCTGGTTTACCTCATGGCGGAGGTAAAGCTGTGTTATTTGGAAATCCAAAAATGCCAAAAGAAAATAAACAGCGTCTCATCCGGGCAATGGCAAATGCGTTACGACAGACCGAAGATTATATCTTTGCTCCAGATATGGGTACCGATGAAGAATGTATGGCATGGGTGAAGGATGAAATCGGACGCGTGGTGGGATTACCAAGAGAAATAGGTGGAATTCCCTTGGATGAGATTGGTGCTACAGGTTGGGGTTTAAGTCACGCAACACAAGTAGCTTTGGAATATTGTGACTTTGAATTACAAAACTCGCGCATAGTAGTGCAAGGATTTGGAGCAGTAGGAAAGCATGCAGCAAAATATTTAGACCAGAAAGGCGCTGTTTTGGTGGCTACTTCCGACTCACGTGGTGCAATTCATAATCCAAATGGTTTAGATGTCTCAAAGTTGATTGAAATCAAATCTGGTGGTGGGCAGGTGGGTGATTATGAAGATGCAGTAAAGTTGGAGCGTGAAGCATTAATAGATATTGAATGTGAAATTTGGATTCCTGCTGCACGTCCTGATGTAATTAATGAAGGGAATGTGAATCATTTAAACACTAGGCTTGTTGTTGAAGGTGCAAACATACCTGCTACACATGGTGCAGAAAAGATTTTGGCAGAAAAAGGCATTTTGTGTGTGCCAGATTTTATTGCTAACGCAGGTGGTGTGATTTGTGCTGCATCAGAATATCGCCAAGCGAGTGAAAGTCAAGCGATGCAGGAAATTGAAGAGAAGCTGCGCCGTAATACGCGTTTAGTACTTGAAGATACGGTGAAACGAAAAGTATTGCCACGTCAAGCTGCAAATGAACTTGCTATGCAACGAATCAAAAAGGCCATGAGTTTTAGACGTTATTCGTTGTTTTCTACTGCGCCAGGTTTTGTATAACAGTAATAATTGAATAGTGTGTAATTGGCCTCCTAAAAAGAGAGAGAAATTATTAAGGAGATTTAATGTACCGAATTCGTTTTCATGGTCGTGGTGGTCAAGGAATGAAAACTGCGAGCCGTATTTTAGGTACTGCTTTCTTTTTAGAAGGCTTTGAAGTGCAAGATGCGCCACGCTATGGAGCAGAGCGTCGAGGAGCGCCTATATTTTCCTATGTACGTGCTTCACGAAGTCCTATTAATGAACGTGGCATCATAAATGATCCGGATCTTATTATCGTAGCGGACGATTCTCTCATACCCATACCCGCTGCCGGAGTGCTACAAGGCCTTACTAACAACACTCTTTTGCTCATTAACAGTCATGTTGATGTGGAAACTTGGAAGCATCGTCTTAATATCGAATGTAATATTTTAATATTACCTGTTACGGAAGAAGTAGAAGATCGCGCTGAACTTCCATTCGTAGGCAGTGCATGCGTGGGTGCCGCTGTAAGACTTATAGGCGTAATTACAGAAGAAAATTTAGTAGAAGCTGTGAGCGATGAAATATCTTCATTGGGTGCCGATTTGATTAAACAAAATATTAATCAAGCAACTCAAGCATATGAGTTAATGGCAAAACATGAGGGACTAGTTAAAGAAAGCACAAGTAAGACTCCTTTAGATTATGAGCAACCTGAATGGATCAGCATGCCATTTGAAAATGCCAGAATATCTGCTCCTGCTATTCACGCAGGTGCAACGAGTGTTGAAGTAAGAACAGGGCTATGGCGAACACTAAGACCAATAATAAATTACGATCGTTGTAAACACTGTTGGTGGGTATGTAGCACGATATGTCCAGATAGCGCGATTTCCGTAAACGAACAAAGCGAGCCCGTGATTGATTATGATCATTGTAAGGGTTGCATGATTTGTGTGGCGCGTTGCGCACCGCATGCGATTGAAACAATTCCTGAAAATATTGCACAAACAAGAGAAAAAGAAACGGCATGACACGCAAACTATTAACAGGTAATGGAGCGGCAGCATGGGGCGCACGTCTTGCAAATGTAGATTATGTGCCAGCATTTCCGATAACACCGCAAACAGAAATTATAGAAACAATTAGCGCATGGTCGGATTCAGGAGAAATTCCTGCTCGTATGGTCACGCTAGAATCAGAACATTCGATGATTACCGCAGCAGGTGCAGCGGCAGCAACTGGTGTTCGGGTGTTTACAGCAACATCCAGTCAAGGATTGTTATATGGGATGGAAATGATTTACACCGTTGCCGGCTGGCGTGTGCCGTTGGTTATGGTGAATGTTTCACGTGGCTTAGCTGCACCACTTACTTTGGAGTCAGACCATAACGATATTATGGCAGCACGTGATAGTGGTTTTTTGCAGATACATTGTTCAACGTGTCAGGAAGTTCTTGACAGTGTACTCATTGCTTACCGACTTGCCGAAGATAAAGATGTTCGTTTGCCGGTGATTGTTAACTTAGATGGTTTTTATCTTTCCTATACACGCGAACCAGTTGAGGTTCCTGACCCACAAGCTATAAACAAATACTTACCAAATTTTGATTCTGAGAACATGCAGTTTCGTGCCAGTGCGCCCGCTAGCCAAGCTGTTGCTGTACTAGGGGGCTCACCTTATTCTTATTTTCGTTATGAAACGCATTTAGCAGCGATGAATGCTATTAATGTTTATGACGAAATTAGTAAAACATTTTTTCAAGAATTTGGTCGAAGTTATCCAGCCATAGATACCTATCGTTGTGAAGATGCTGAAATTGTATATCTGATGATTGGTTCTTTTGCTACTAAAGCAAGAGAAGCGGTTGATCAGTTAAGAGAGGCAGGAATAGCAATAGGTTTAGTAAGGCCGCGTTTGCTAAGGCCGTTTCCAACTCTGGCTTTACAAAAAATTATGTCAGGCAAAAAAGGTATAGCAATAATTGATCAAAATATTTCTATAGGTAAGGGTGGTGTATTGCATGGTGAAGTAGCATCTGCATTGTATGGCATAACTGATGCTCCAAAAATACTAACCAGTTTCATTGGTGGTCTAGGTGGTCGCGATATCAGTGCAGAGGAATTTTATGAAATAGCTAAAGTAACAAAGCAGGCTGTTGAAGACGGCATAACTCCTGAACCACGACTTTTATATACGAAAAATGAACTTCGTGAAATGCATAAACTACAAGCCATAGCACATGTAGAGCGTGAAGAATTGGAGTCCGTGTGATGAGTGAAGTTTTGTTACAGAGGATGAAAGATCTACCATCTACGCACTTGTTAGGTACAGGCACACCGATGTGTGCGGGTTGTGGTGGTTTGGAAGCCTTACATGAAATTTATGATGTGCTTGGCAAAAAAACAGTGTTTGTAAATGCTGCGGGTTGCATGACTTTGTTATCTGTATATCCATTTACGCCTTTTCGTGGTTCATGGTTATACACTGCAATGGCTTCAGCACCTGCAGGCGCGCAAGGTGTGCGTGACGCATTAGACATTCTGCTTGAACAAAAGCGAATCAAGAAAGAAGAAGATCTCGATGTGGTTGTGCTTACTGGTGATGGTGCAGCTTATGGTATGGGTTTGTCATCTACTTCAGGTGCGATAGAACGAAATCTTGATTTCATATATATATGCTATGACAACGAAGGTTATGGTAATACTGGACAGCAATTTTCTGCAGCCACACCACATGCTGCAAAAACCGCTACGAGTAGAGGGTCAAGTGGCTTTGCGGGATACAAAAAAGATTTGTTTTCGATTTGGGCAGCACATAAACCCAGCTATGTAGCTACTGTCATCGGCTCTGAACCACTAGATCTTGCACGCAAAATCGAAAAAGCAAAACAAATGAAAGGACCGCGTTTAATTATTGCCTTGGCGCCTTGCCCTCCTGGTTGGGATTTTAACCCAAGTGAAACCGTAGACGTTGGTAAGCTTGCAGTGAAAACAGGTGTTTGGCCATTGAAAGAATATGTCGATGGTCAAGTAATTCATAATATTCCGCATCGGCGTTTACCTGTAGAAGACTATTTAAAAAAACAAGGTCGTTTTGCACATTTATTTGTGCCAGAACGTAATGAAGAACTGCTTGCTGAGATGCAAGCACGTGTCGATGCCTATTGGGATGCTGTATCAGTGTGAGATGAATATATAAGAGATGGCCATTCCCACAATTAAAAGCTATTGCCATCATGGTGGAACAACACCTTTGCTTGGCGAGACTATTCCAGCACATTTTGCAAATATAGTAGATCGGTTTCCTAATAGCGAAGCAATTGTTTCTATTCCTCAAGATCGTCGTCTAACGTATACACAATTCAAAAGCGAAGTAGATATTTTAGCGCGTGGTTTATTGGGTCTTGGATTTAAAAAAGGTGAACGTATTGGAATTTGGTCTACTAATAATATTGAGTGGTTGTTATTACAAATGGCTACTGCACAAATTGGTGTGGTACTGGTAAATATAAATCCAGCTTATCGAATATTAGAACTAGCGCATGCTATACAACAGTCCGAGGTGCATGGATTGTTTGTTATTCCAAGTTTTCGCAGTAGTGATTATGTTTCTATGCTGGTAGAAATGATTCCAGAATTAAAAACGCATGCATTAGGAAACATCTCAAGCCAAGACTTTAATTTTCTTAAGCACATTGTTGTTTATGACCCAACAGCTCCAGAAAAAACTCAACGACCTTATAGTGGATTTACCATTTGGCAAGAAGTGATCCAAGCAGCTGAAAAAATCACACTAGTAAATTTACAAAGAGTAATGGATTGCTTGGATATGGATGATGCAATTAATATTCAATACACATCAGGCACCACTGGCTTTCCTAAAGCAGTAGTGTTAACGCACCATAATATTTTAAATAATGCATATTTTTCTGCCTTGGCGATGAAATATACAGAAACCGACCGTTTAGTAGTGCCGGTGCCGTTTTATCATTGTTTTGGAATGGTGCTTGCTAATTTACTATGTTTTTCTGTTGGGGCGTGTTTAATTATACCTTGTGAACACTTTGATGCAGAAAAAGTATTGCATGCAATCGACAAAGAACAGTGCACGGGTATTCACGGTGTACCCACCATGTTCATTGCTGAGCTTGAACACCCTGAGTTTAAAAAATATAGCTTGTCTAGTTTGCGAACAGGGATTATGGCTGGTGCACCGTGCCCCCCTGAGCTAATGACGCAAGTGATGGAGGATATGCATTGTTCACAAATACTCATTGGTTATGGGGAGACAGAAGCATCACCATTAACTCACTTAACTGCCATTGATGACAGTCTAGAACAGCGTACGCAAACTGTGGGAACGAATCTTCCGCATCAAGAAGTTAAAGTTGTAAATGTAGAGACACATGATCTATTACCTATAGGTGAGATAGGTGAAATTTATTTTCGTGGCTATCACATCATGAAAGCTTATTATGGAGATGCAAAAGCAACTTCAGCAGCAATAGATGAAGACGGGTGGTTAGCTTCTGGGGATCTCGGCACTATGGATGCCAAAGGCTATGTAAAAATAACCGGTCGTTTGAAGGAAATGATTATTCGTGGTGGTGAAAATATTTATCCAAGAGAAATTGAAGATTTTATTTTTACCCATCCAAAGGTTGAAGAAGTCGCTGTGTTTGGTGTGCCAGATAAGTTTTACGGCGAGGAAGTTATGGCATGGATACAATTACATAAAGGTGAACAGCTAACAGATGAAGATATTCGTGCGTTTTGTAAAGGCAAGATCGCACATTTTAAAATTCCAAAATATATATGGTTCGTAGAAGAGTTTCCTATGACAGTTACAGGTAAGTTGCAAAAATTTCGTATGCGAGAAATTGCTTGTGAAAAGTTACATCGAGAAAAAAACCTGCTTAGTGCGACGGTTAATGGGTGAGTGGATTCTAAAATCAATATTGTTCGGGGATGTTGGGAACTTCTATAGGAGGTTCAGGTGGTACTTCAGGTTCGGGGCTTGGTTCAATTTCTGGTGGATTATCAGGAGGTATACCAATTGGTGTTTCTTCAGGTGGTGATTCAGGGAACTACCAGGTGGTATCTCAGGTTCACCGTTATTATCAACCGACAGCTGCATATCAATTTCCATAGTTTATAATTGTGAGAGGTATTGGGCTAGAAAATATAACAATCAATGCCAGTATTAGAATTACGAGCAATAGAACTATATTATGAGTAGCTATTTTATTCATTGAATACTTCTCTAAATTAAAACTAATAATTAACAATAAATATATATGCTCAAATAGAGAATGAGTTGATATAAATCAGCATTTAGTAATCTATTTATATAGCCAAGTATCTGATTAAGAAATTTGAATATCGGTTTAGAAGTGGAGTTTGTTTGACTAGTATCAATGTTGCAATCCTAAAAGATAACCAAGATAGACTCTGTTTATGAACACTCAAAGAAGGAGGCCCACACATGGCACGAGGAGCAACCAAAGTACCCATAAAAAAGAAAAAAGCTAGTAAACGAAAAAGCAAAGCGAAAAAATCAATTTCCAAAGCCGGTGAGATCGTCACACCGCTAGCAACTTTACGAGAACAGGTCGACAATATTTTTGATCGATTTGCCGAAGATTGGCCAAGTTTACCTAAGGTATTTGGTAAAGGATGGACATATCCAATTGCTGACCTTGAACGTCACATGAAGTTACCGAAGCTCGACATAACTCCACGCGTAGATGTCAGTGAAAGCGATGATTCTTATGATATCGCAGTTGAATTACCAGGTATGACTGAAAAAGACATAGAACTGACACTTAGTGACGACTCATTAACACTTAAGGGTGAGAAAAAAGCGCAACGAGAAGAAAAGAAGAAAAATTACCATGTAAGTGAACGGAGCTATGGATCATTTCAGCGTACTTTTAGAGTGCCCAATGGTGTTGATCAAAATAAAGTAGAAGCTGCTTATTCCAAAGGTGTGTTAAATGTATCGCTACCTAAAACTGAGGGTGCTAAAAACAATAAGCGCTCTATTGAAGTTAAAGCAGCTTAATTAAAACATCTAGGGTTTGTACAAATGAAACTAGAACAATGGCATTAGAACAACTGTGGTCTCTTGAATTCGTTTCACAAATGAGCGCAGAAGGTGGCGGAATTGTGGTTCTTGAGGCTGGGAAAATATTAGGAGGTGACAACAACTATTTTTATATTGGTAGTTATGACCTTAAGGGCAATAAATTTAATGCAACAATTGATGTAAAACACTATCGTGGCGAATGTAATCCAATATTTGGGAAATTAGAGGAATTCATTCTCAAATTAGTAGGTGATTATGACGAGGACGAGATGCTATTAACTGGGAATCTTCTTGAAGATCCATCTAGAGAATTGCATGTAAGATTAAAATATCATGCCGAAGTGTTTCAAAAACTAAGTGCATAACGTTGTATGTAATGAAAGGCACGTTGAGTAAATATTTAGTATCCATCTTCTTTCTACTTCTTTCTATAGGTTCATGTGCAACATCACCTACTGGCCGTTCACAGTTACATCTAATCTCTGCTGAACAAATGGATAAAATGGGTATTGCAGCCTTTGAAGATTTAAAGAAAAAAACACCTCAATCCAAAAGAAAAAAAACAAATCAGTATGTGAGATGTATAGCGAGTGCGGTTACTCGTGAAGTAAAACTAAATACACAGTGGGAAGTGACTGTATTTCAAGATAAGGCAGTCAATGCTTTTGCTTTACCGGGTGGCAAAATTGGTGTGTATACCGGATTATTGAAAGTAACAAGAAATCAACATCAACTTGCCACAGTTATTGCTCATGAAGTGGCTCATGTTATTGCAGAACACGCTAATGCACGCGTGTCAGCGTCTTATGCGACAGGCGCAAGTTTAAAGCTTGTGGAGGTAATAGCTGGTGCGAAAACACCAGGGAAAGAGAGACTTGTTGGCTTGCTCGGGGTGGGTGCCCAATATGGTGTGCTCATGCCTTATGGTCGCGGTCAAGAAAGTGAGGCTGATATCTTGGGTTTAGATTATATGGCCATGGCAGGATTTGATCCACGTGAAAGTGTTTTATTGTGGCGTAACATGTCTAAAAAGGATGGTGCACAGCCACCTGAATTTTTGTCTACACATCCTGCAAATCAATCTCGCATAAATGATTTAAATACGCGCATGCCACATGCATTGACTATTTATAAAAAAGCGCGTGAAAGTGGTAAGAACCCAAACTGTTAGTATTAACTAGAATCAAAATTGATCTTTATCAAACTTCACTTATTTAACTAGGAGCTAATGAAAGTCAAATAGGTGCCTACATTAATTGTAGTGTGGTGAATACCTCGGGAAGTTATGTGCATTTAGAAATTATTGAAACAGATGAAAAAAAACAAGAAGTCAAATACGAAATGGAGCTTCCACACCGCTATATAAAAATAATAATTACTGGCTCGGATATCACTAAAATCGGTTTCCTTTCAAAATGACCTATGACCGCTATTGGCCGAAAGCAGACATTCGCAAACTAAACAAAAGGGAATCTTGGTTGGAAACTCTAAAGAACAAACATAATATATCCGCTAACGACCCAAAGCGGACATTCATACTTTAACTATTGGCTACTTTGATTAGCAAAATTTAGGAACAAAGCTAATGGGGATATTTGAACGTTTTCTAACGCTCTGGGTAGGTCTTTGTATTCTAGCAGGTGTTTTATTAGGCAACCTGTTTCCTGTCGCTTTTCAATTCATCTCACGTTTGGAATATGCGCATGTCAATCTCGTAGTGGCCTTGTTAATTTGGATCATGATTTATCCCATGATGGTTCAAATCGACTTTTCTGCAATTAAAGATGTTGGTAAAAAACCTAAGGGCCTCATTCTAACTCTTGTTGTGAATTGGCTGATCAAGCCGTTCACAATGGCTGCACTAGGTTGGTTGTTCTTCAAAGTAATCTTTGCAAACTGGGTCGATCCCGAATCTGCCACGGAATACATTGCAGGTATGATATTGCTGGGAGTAGCACCCTGTACAGCGATGGTGTTTGTATGGAGTCAGCTCACCAAGGGCGACCCAAATTACACGCTCGTGCAAGTGTCAGTGAACGACATAATTATGATTTTTGCATTTGCGCCAATCGCAGCATTTTTGCTTGGTATTAGTGACATTGCAGTGCCATGGAAAACCCTGCTTTTATCTGTCGTCTTGTATGTACTTTTGCCTCTTGTGGCAGGAGCTTTTACTCGTAATCGATTAGAAGCTAACGGTGATGATCATCGCGTCGAGACTTTTGTTCAATTGCTTAAACCATGGTCTGTAGTTGGCTTGCTTGCAACCGTAGTATTGTTATTTGGATTCCAAGCTGAAAAAATCATCAGCCATCCTCTAATAATCCTGCTCATTGCTATACCGTTACTGATCCAGACTTATGGCATTTTTGCGATTGCCTATCTTGCAGCAAAGATGATGAAGTTACCGCATAAAATAGCTGCACCGGCTTGCTTGATTGGTACTTCTAATTTTTTCGAGTTGGCAGTTGCAGTTGCCATATCATTGTTTGGATTAAATTCAGGTGCAGCGTTAGCAACGGTTGTTGGTGTGTTGGTCGAAGTACCCGTAATGTTGTCGCTTGTCTCGGTTATTAATCGGACTAACCACTGGTTCGAGGATGACCACAAAAAACAATTCTAAAATAGATTTCAGATCAATGCTGAATGTCCGCTATTGGCCGAAAGCAGA
>CAYXVH010000122.1:0-9397 GCA_964468615.1 uncultured Thiotrichales bacterium
AGTCGCCGCCTCCACCATCCAATAACGTTTTAGGATGTTCAGTAAAGTGCATAGAAGTCTGAGATTTTTGGTCTATTTATCTCTTAAATTAAAGAAAATAAACATCAATTTTTTATTCATATTAATGCGCCAATCTTTTTATAAAAGGCTTTAGGGGCATTTATAGGGGCAACTTTTAATTCACTACATTACTCTTACTATATGTCAGTAACTTAACGCGCAATGCGGTAGTGCGCTAGGCCACCCTACTCTTTAATATACAGAATAAATTTAAATTTACTTTTCTGCTAATAAATCGCGAATGATTTTTTCCACTCCCGAGTGATCAAATTCTCGTCCGCCAATGGCTCGGTATCTTACTTTTCCCATTTTATCTACTAAATAAGTGGTGGGAATACCTGTGACTTTGTATGCCTCTGATATTCTACTTTCCAGATCAAATAGGATTGGAAAACTTGGATCTGTACCTAGCTCCCCCATATATTCGAAAACATGGTCTGGACTTTCAAACTGATTAATCGCGATAACGATAAAATCTGTGTCTTTCATTTTTTGGTATAGTCTTTCCATTGAAGGCATTTCTCTGCGACAAGGTGGACACCAGGTTGCCCAGAAATTTATCAGTAGCACTTTCCCATGGAAATCTTTTAGAGAATATGAATCTTCATCCATATCTTGGAGATTGAATTCGGGTGCATCAAAAGGTTCAGATAGTTTATTTAATTGGAAACCGAGCTTGGAAGGTGCTTGATTTTCCGCCATCACTCCTGAAACCAGCAAGAAATACATAACTATCAGTATTATAGTGTTTCGCATGCTATTAATTTTATAGATTGATTGGTGCACAACGTATATTTTTGATTTTCCCCGTATACTTTTTACCTTCCAGTTTCCAGCTGTAGATTAGATCGAACGGTTCTTCGCGTGGTAGTTTGATCGTAGTAAAACCTTGACTCCAATCCCCAATATCAAATGTTTGTTCTGTTGGCAAAATCGTCCAGGAGTAGCGTATGCCCATTTTTCTCCATTCGTTCAGCCACTGAGTTTTCGTTTTGAATGTATGCTTTACTCCATCTGCAGTCACTGCATACCAATCAGCGACACCGTAAAACAAACTCGTATCAGAACTGTTGCTAGCTATCGTTCCAAAAACGCAATAATTTGCAATATCTTCAATAGATTCACTTGGAAAACCGTGTGAACTATATATAGCACGAATATAATCAGGCAATAGTTGCGTCAATTCCAGACGGAACCCTTGATTATCTATTCTCCAGGTGGAAAGTCCGCTGTCAGGATCTCTGATTTGTTGTACCTCACTAGCAAACAGTAATGGCTGAAAACAAATTAGTAATGTTATTAAGGGATAAAGTACATTACTCTTTTTCATACATTTTATAATATCAGAAACATACGGTATTTATTTGATTGAGGGAACAGCAACCACTGTCTATATAAAGCTGTGAATTTCATTGGTAGAATCTCATTTCTATAGTCAGAATTTTATTGGGAGCCCAATATGGCTAGCGGATGGTCCCGTGATGGAGCGGTTCAAGATCAGATAGATGCAAGTGTGGAAGATGCTATAAAGCTTGCTCGTAGTCGATTACCTAATGGTGAGAGTTTAAAAAATTGTGAGAAATGCGAGAATGTAATTCCAGATGCTCGCCGAGAAGCTATTCCTGGCGTTCGATTATGTGTTAACTGTCAATCTGAGAATGACAAAGAGCAGACGACTTTCACTGGTGTCAATCGACGTGGCAGTAAAGATAGTCAGCTGAGATAAACGAATTACTCTTCACATCAATCAATATTACCCAATCCTTAATATATACCCATGCTTCATTTTCTTTTGGTTTTAACTTTGAATCTTCAGCACTACTAACGCTAATCATTAAGGCACAAATATAAATTAATATAAATTTATTCATGTTAATGATCCCGCATAGATAGAAATATTTATGATTTTCACAAATGTCCGCTTTCGGCCAATAGCGGACATTCAATTAAATATTAATTTTGAATAAGCATTCAACATAATTTCTGCTTTTTTCAAATTTCGATATTCAATAATCGAAATAATTACCGCAAATTATTTCGTGTGCTAATTATATGATCTAAATCAATCACCATTATCCAAATTTTAATTAAACTACTTTGCATTGGAGCATACAGTCGTAAACGTGCTGTAACAGAGAGCCAATGGATACACCATTTAAACATACGCTCGCATTGTTGACACATACAGGGGCATGCTCGCCTAAGATTCATGGATTGATCCGAAAAGATGAAACGGCTGCAATTTTTTCTCCTCAATATGAACGTGAACTAAAAGATGCATACAAAGTTCGTCATTATCGAAACGCTTTAGATGTGCGTGATTACATAATTGAAGAGTATCATCGTGATATACAACGACCGCTTAGTAAATGGTTAATCAAACCAATTGTGTGTAAATTATCAACGTCTTATGAGCAAGCAGCCGAGTGATCAATATTTAATTGGCTGCTTAACGATAAAAGCTTCAATTTAATTCGATTGCGGTATGTCCGCTTTGGGTCGTTAGCAGTCATTAAAATTCAACGGGATAATAAAGGTACATGAGTTTTACATCATCCTGTTTATCAAATCTACCGAATACTGATACTCCTTAACAATTGCGAAGATACTTTATCAACTTATCTTCAGATACGCTTTCCAATATTTCCTCACATTTCTTCATTACTTTAGGCTGGTCTGTATAAGAAGCTTTTAAACAATAGCAAATATCTGGGCCGCTAGCTGGAGGTGGTTTATTTCAACACGCTCTTTTTGATTCTCTCGAAGATTTAGGATCTAAGGCATCGAATATGGCGCTGCATTCTGTGACTTTAGCATCGGAATCCATTGGATTATTCATGCAATCACAAAGTGTCATTTCAGCATGTGCTATACATTGCATCGATGCTACAAAAATAATTATTAGTATATTCAGTATGTGAAATTTAGCATATCTCATTATTATTCCCGCCTATTTCAGTTTGTACTTATCTGATGTTCGCTTCAGGTCGTTAGCGGACATTATATTCCAATAAGATTTGAAGAGGTTCAGCTACAGCCGAGAGATTATGGGTAATTATTGGGGTATAAAGATTCAAGAGAATGCTATTTCTATAAATAACTCAATAATATAGGTTAAATAAAGAGTCGCCGCCTCCACCATTCAACAATGTCTAAAGGCGTTCAGTAACATGCATAGAAGTCTGAGGTTTTTAGTCTATTTATCTCTTAATTTTATGGAGAATAAACACCGATTTCTTAATTCGCATCTAAACGAAAACCTTATATAAAAGATCTTAGGGGCAACTATGGGGGCAATTATTTAGTGATCCACTCTACTCATATATATAGCGACTAATTTGCTAGATGGGATAGCACGTGACTTATTACTTCGTAGCTATTTTTTCAAAAAGCTCTAAATCCTTGCTTTTGAGTATTAATCGTAAGTTTTGTATCGAAAGAGATAACCTTGTTAATATTCTAAATCTATCAAGTCATGTTCTATTGATCCAATGAACAATCTATCTGAACAAACGCAAGATGATGTGATTCGTAGCTGGCATGATCGAGCACATGCTTACAATTTACTCATCGAGCGATGGCCTATTTTTACCAATATGGTGAGCCGACTTTTGGAATTTATTCCTAAAGAATTTGATGGACATGCACTAGATATTGGTGGTGGTAGCGGTCTACTTGCTGAACATTTACTAGAAAATTTTCCAAAATCTCGCGTAACTCTAGTTGAACCTGCAGAAGAAATGCGTGCAATGGCCTCACGACGGCTTGGTAACCGAGTTGAAATCAGAGATGCAAAAAGCGACAAACTAGATAATCTTGATTTTGTTGCTGACGCAGCTTTATGTAGCGCTTCTTTTCACCTAATGAACGAAGAAACTACGTTACCCTCGGTGGCATCCGTTCTTAAAAAAGGCTCTGTGTTCGCTGTAAATTGTTGGGGTCATTCTTTCGATAAAGCAATCGCACTGAACAAAGAGGTGGATTGGATACAATTTGTAGATCAAGCACTTAGTGAATTTGATCAGTCACCGATACATTACCCAAAGAAAACTACACCAAGGATAAAAAGCGAGGAAGGATTACGGAAAATCGGAAAGGCGTGCGGTCTTCATCTGCTTGAAACAAAAATTGTAATTACTGAAATCGAAACGCAATTCGATATTGAATTTGCTGCGATGGACTCCAATTTTCTGCGTCGGGTTGAGAAAGACACTCGAAAACAAGTAATTAATCGAGCGCTGAACTTGTGTAGAGGTGTTGATACAATTTCCTCTGTTGATCTTCTTTTCGAAAAAGTTAGAAAATAGGTAACAGTTCTTGCATGCCTTCTTCTTACACTCTACAGTTAATTTCTCTGCTGCATCGATTTGCGAAGGATTCATTTGCTTTACAAGTTCGATTTTATATTCGCTTGCAGTAGAACCCAATCCTTGGATGTCAGCAAAATTCACCCACATATAGGCATATACCTTGTCTTCTACTACACCTACGCCACTGGCATACATCTTGCCAAGTTTGAATTGTGCTAAAGCTGCGCCTTGCTCAGAAGATACTAGAACTTTTGCTTGCAGCTTTTTCTTCTTTAGTTTTACAAACTTGAAGAGTAAATACTAAAGCAGACAATGCTATACAAATTAGTATTGTAGATTTCATGCCAAAGACTCCAAGCAAAAAGCGTGATAGTCATTTGTTGTACGGATTACATCAAACAATCACTACTAATTAAATTCTAGTTAATTAACACTTGCTTCGCTCGCAATCATTAGTTGAAACGACGTATTTGAGTTGGGCTGCTAGACTAGCATATATGCATTCAAATCAATTATATGAAAGTTGTATTCCAGCAAGATAATTTAAAGGAGTATAGAAATATCAATAGCGGAAATATTAATAAGGGCAAATTTTGTTTGATATTTAATGAATAGAATTATTTTTTATTCTTGATGCATTCATTCCCACACTTTTTCTCGAAGCACGATAATAACAGATGATGGGATTAATTATTTAAATGTTAATTATATAACTGTTACTTTTAAGCTCACTTTCAATTCTGCGCCACCCGGGCATAAACCCATCCAATAATTTTTTAAACCTAGTATTATGATTACACTCTAGCAAGTGCGTCATTTCATGTACTACTACATATTCTAAACATATTTCTGATCGCTTGATTAATTCGAGATTTAACCAAATACGTTTCTTATTAATATTGCACGTTCCCCAACGCGTTTTCATTCTTTTCACACCCCAGTCGGAAACCTTTTTACCAATGATAGGTTGCCACTTTTCAATTAAAGGTGGTAGTCGTTTTTTAAGTTCTACGCGATACCATTCGTACAACAGCTTTTCTCTAGCTGCTATGGATGTATTGTGCCGAATCAGCATCTGCAATGTTCCAGGTGTTTGCAACAAAATATGTGGTTTACTAGATTGTTCGACGACTTCTAATTTATATGGCTCACCCATGAAATAATGACCCTCGCCAGACACATATATTTTCACTGGCGGTGTTGGCAGACTTTTAATAGTTTGAATTTTTTTACGTATCCAGCCAAGTCTTGAAAGTACAGCAGACTCCAAAGCGTCATCAGTAATATATTTTGGTACTGAAACGCGAACCTGGCCATCAGGCGCACGAACCGAAAAGTTGATGTTTCTAATATCCTTTCTTACAACCTGAACATTAATACCTGAAACAATCAGATTTCCATCTAAAAGAACCACAGCCAATATTTCTGAATTGAATTCGAGATGTTAAGTAATCAAATACTGATTATGCTACGCATCAAAAGATAATTACGTAATTTTACTCAATACCTTTTTCAGCCATTTCATCTTTTACTAAGCTAATATTTTTACTGATTTGCCCTTTTACATACTCGCTAATAATTGAATCGTATTTTTCTGCAGATTTTTTCGCTGCTTGCTCCGGAACTTTTTGTGAAAACTCAATGGTCTTTTTGCCAACAGGAGAGCTATAAAATGTCACAAGCTCTTTAACTTCACCATGTGTATACGTTTCTTTATATAAAGGCATATAGATTTCTTTCTCTACCGTAGCATAAGACATTTTTTTAGCAATATAGTCTTGATAGCCTTTTACCATTTCACTAAATCTATTCTTTAGCATCTCCCCTACTTGTTGCTTTTGCTCTTCTGTCAAAGATTCGGCGCTAAGATTTTGATCTGCAGCTTGAAAATAACCAGCTTGCATCTGATTTATAATCACATTATTTAATACAGCATAGTTATTTTTAACCCCTGTTAGATCAAATAACTCCTTTAAATCTTCATCATAGGAGTCCGCCATAGCTGTGAAACTAGTAAGTAGTAATGCAATAGCAAAAAATATTTTCATGATCATTAGTCCTGGCAGGTAAGTAAAATTCAAAAGTAGTTTTTTAATTATCTTCGTAATAGTCGATCAAAATCCGTCTAACTGCATGGGTCGCTTCATCGACTTGTAGATTATATTGTTTGGCAACTAATTCGCCAATTTGTTCAATACTCCTCACTCCATCGATGGCACCCAGTACTTGCGCTTTGAGCAAGTGCTCTGATGAGCTAATTTCATGCTCATATTGCTTTGGTATTGGTTTTGATGTGCTGCGAACACATTCTGGAAGATATTCGTATTTAGGCGGTATCACAACCTCTTTAATTTTCTTTGCATGAAAAGTAAACACCGTCTCAGCACGACCATGAGCACTTAAAGGTGAATGCATATACTGAATAGTGTTTCTGTTGCTTGAAACAATTTCAAACCCATTTTTCTCGATTAACTCTAATACTTCTTCCTCACTGTAACACCACGATTGTTGCTGATGGAAAAAAGCTAATGAACCTGTATTAATCCATGAACCCCCTACTTCTAAGCATGAGTTAATACGTGGAATATAATCTCTCAAATTCTGCGGAATGATATCTAGCAACCATGGGGTCACAACGGTGTCAAAGCTTTTTTCTTTTACTGGCGGATTCATACCATCACCAAACAGGTAAAATATATTTTTATTTTCTGCATGAGGTGCTTGACAGCTATGTTCGGCAACGAAGGCATCTTTGTTGAGCGGGGCTATTGGAAATTCAGTTAAACGAAATTGCTTTCCTTGAATTGCTTGGCATGCCGCAAACATTAACAATGGGTTGATATCTAATAATACTGAACAGGTTGGCGAATACTTTTGATGTATGTCGTAAGAAAGCCGCCCTGCTCCTGAACCAATTGTAAGTACTTTACCTAACTGTTGGTGTTCAGATAAAACGCTATTAACGGCATCAAGCATTTGTTCGTTTTCACCATTATCCCAAGCCCAATCACGAAAAATATTATCGTAATAACTGGTTAATCCTTGAACTTTAGGTGTTTTTGATTGCAATGCACTCACTGGATCATTCAATAACTCAGTATTTTGATGTTCTAGTTTGAGCGGAGATAGTAAATCTAGTATCTGTGAAACCTGTTGTTTCTTAGCATTTAGTAATTTGTTAATTCGTTTCTGACCCGTCTTACTTAAGCGCTTATCTTTTTGAGCCTCTTTTAGTCGTTGCTGTGCTTTTTCATTAAGGTGCAAAAAACCTTTCAAGCGCGCGTTCCACTCGAGTAAATTTATGTTTGGCTGTTCAAATAACCAGGGTATTGTCACTTCGCCGCATATGAATAGAGGAAATTCGGCACTACATTGATCACATTGAGCAACATGACCCGCCACAGTAATAGTAGCTTGCTTGTGATTGCATACTGAGCAAGACATGCTTTCTAGAAAACACGTTGCTACCGATACAGAAGTATCAGTGGTTTGCGAAACTTGGGGTGCGCTCAATTTATGCAGAGAAAATTTGATTTACAGTGTTGAGTATTGTCCTAACTCACTCTAGCGATGTCACGTATCTTGTCGCGTAAAATCCACCGGCCATAAAAAAACGGGATAACTAATAGTCACCCCGTTTCTAGAAGACTGCTTTATATTATTGAATATTATGCAGTAATTTGATTGAACGCAATATGTTCAACTCCAGGGTTAGCACCTAATACTGGAGTACCCAGTGCAGCTGCAAAGGAACCTGCATCACCGTGCAAGGCAAGGTAGTTCAATACAACTAGCTCTGCTAGTGAAACTACACCATTAGCATATGGGCTGGAATTGGTATCAACGGTTCCATCAGCTTTAAAATACCCGAGCTGCTGAGAGGCAGCACCATTTCGCATAATAGCTGCTGATGCATTGTTAGGACTGTAAACAAAGATCACACTGGATGCTCTTTGTGAATTATCAGAGCGCCAACGGAACTTGGTAGTACCATTGCCATCATCTTCAGGATTATTTCTATCCGCTACTACAGCACCATCACTAAATAAATAAAGCATTAAAGGCTGGTTTTTTAATCTTGCATATTCTAAAGATGCGCCAATTACTTGACCAATCCTAAAGTCTTTACCATCCGTTTCAGGTCTTGGATCTTGGTGATAATCACGACCACCATACTCCATCGTACCTACTCCACCAAAGCCATTCACGACCACTTTCATTGTGGCTGCGGCTTTTCGGAAGTCACCATTGTTACTGATTTCACCGTTAGGGAAAATACTTAGAAGATCAGCATCTGCTTCTGGATCTAAATCTGATGGCAGAATGGGTGAATTAAATGTAGCCAAACTCTTGTCGTAACCACATTGAATGAGTTCTTCGGTTGCAACCTCTTCAGTAATGGCACCCAGTTTTAATTGCGCCAAAATCTGCGTTGCAGTAGCTACTGTACCACTTGGGAAACCATCCGCTTCACCACCACTAAGGCCAATTGCCTCATTGCGATTGCTTACACGTGTTGGGCCTAGCTCTGCCGAAATCATGTAATCAGGCGCTCTTGATCGCCCACCTGATTCTGAATTTCTTGTACCCGTAGATACAACAAACTCACCATTCGCGCCTGCTTTAGCAATTCCGTACATAGGGTTATGTGGATTGTTGCCTGTATCGTTCTCCGAACGTGCTGGAATGACTGTGCCATTCACGTTTGTTCGTGTCGCTGCAGTGGTTTTATCCAGCATGCCTCTTAATAAAGCACTGTTCGGATGCATCGCCAATCCAAAATCAGTGTTTACACCGATTGAAGATGGGCTAATTGCAGCAGGTAACCCTAACGTTTCGTATGCGTCATTTGGTAAGAAGTCAGTTTGACCACCAACACCACCTACCATGACATTAGAACCTGCAATGTTAGCTCCACCACCCATATCAACGCACATGAAAGGAACTTTCCCTGCACCAAGCGGGCCGCCAGCTACAGCATCACCTATTTCACAAGCCGCATGGGCTCTGTTTACCATCATACCTAA
>CAYXVH010000123.1:0-4252 GCA_964468615.1 uncultured Thiotrichales bacterium
TTTATCACCCATTACATCTCGAACATAATTACCCGCTATGCGTCGCATGGAAAAACTTGGGCCATCTTGTTCGGTATAATTGCACTCCGAGTATTCATTCATCCTTTCGTTTAGTAAATTAATAAAGTCTGAACGATATTCGCCCGCCTCTACATCTGATCGATTACTTTGCATAGTATCCGCAAGATGCTGGCCCAATGCATTAATAAATATTTCGCGTTCACCCGCGGTCATTTCCTCAAACACCATACGATCGGCAACATGTGCGCCAAACGCTATAAATTCGCCGATCACATCTAGTCTTTGAAAACGAGATACCGTTTCAAAACCTTCATTTTCTAAAAACAAGCAAGACTCTGCTGCCAGCACCCAAAGATTAAAGCCAATTACCCCAGCAATCTCTTCAGGTTTGCGCTTTCTTTCCGCTTGATTCCATTTAGTCTTTAATCGTGCCATTTAGCTTGCTATTTATGGTGTTAATAAATGTGGACTTATGATCCTAACATAGACCCCGTATAATATGAGTATGCAGAAAGTTACACATCCACTTTGCGAAACGGTTCAAAAGAACTGCGACATCTCTGATGCACATCATGCTGCCAATTACACACTGTGCGTGTATTTATTAAAGATGCGTGAATATTATCGCTGGGAAAATGGTTTTTCTTATAACGATGTATTACCAAAAGAAGACGTAGGTAATTGGGTTCAAGAACGCGAAAGTTTATGGGAAGAAATAGAAAACCAAGCATTCTTACCTTTAGAAATAGATGGAAAAGAATACGATCCATTTGATACCGAAAATATTAATAATGCGCTTGCGCCAACTGGTTATGTATATAGTGGCGGCATTGGTTTACGTGCAGCACCGCATTTCTTTTTAGCTAAACTCGAAGAAAAAGAGGTTTACAACGACTTCACTATGTATGTATCGGCTGATGAATGTGCACGTGACTTAACCGCGCCTCCTGCGATGACACAGGGCAAAAATGTATTTATTCGCCGCGAAGCATTGCGCCGATATCTTTGGGAAAAATTTACTGAATGGCAATGGCATAAATATGAAAATGCCATGTCACGCGCTTTATCTTTTTATGACTTTGAAAATGATATCGACCAAGCGCTAGATAAAATGACGGACAACGAATTAGAAGCTGTTGCTTTACATGAAATTGGCGAGTTTATTGCCTCGCAAAAATTAGGAAAGCAATGGCGCGAAATGATTATAAGCTTGCCTCGATCACGCGCTGAATTTTTAGCCCGAGCAGTTAAAGATTTGCTTGCAGATTGTTTATCTACACTTCCAGGTTTAATTGAAAACTATAACCCGGCCTCATTACATTTTTATGCTGCGAATCTTGTCGCCATGCGCAAAGAATTGTTTCCAAGCTTTCACATCGCATATCAAACATGGATAGACACTGAAGACCTCCAACCGCTAAAAACATTAGTTGCCAAAGCCACTCAACATTGGTCTAAACTTGCAAAAGAAATGTTGAGCCTTTACCAAGAAAACAAAAATATAAATTTAGATAAGCTAGAAACACTCGTACAGAAAAACGTTTTATAAATTATGTCCAACAAGACTTTACAGACCATAAATGAGGTCAAGCCCAATAGCTTTGTGTTTGAAAAACTCAATGCACTAGGACCAACATTTTGCGCAGATGTAATTTCACGCTTCGAAAAAGATCAAGAAGGCCAATACAAAGGTCGGGTTGGACAACTTGCGGACAAAGATAGAAGTATTAAAAAATCTACCGATCTTGTAGTAAGTGGCAAAGAACATTGGAAAGATGTAGATAGAAATTTATTTCAGTCACTAGGCAAAGCGGTTCTAGAATTTCGTGAAGCGTATCCTTTTTTTAAAGGACCCTTTAAAGACATGGGCTACGGCCTGCAACGCACCAACCCTGGCGAGCATTATCATTGGCATATTGATGGCGGTAGCCACGATTTTAGTCATCGACAACTTGTAGCTATCTGGTATTTGAATGATGTTACTTGCCCAGGCGGTGAAACTGAGTTTTTATTTCAAGATATTAAAATTAAACCAGAGCTTGGGAAGCTGATATTATTTCCACCTTTTTGGACGCATGAGCATCGTGGCGTCACTTTAGAATCAGGGGTTAAATATATTGCAACTACGTGGGTAGTGTTTGCATAAATACATTAATTTGATGCAAATTATTTATCGATCACCTGAATCTGAAAAAGAATTTGAAGAGTATTTTTCGTTTCGTTGGCAATTACTACGCAAACCATTAGGTCTTAAGCGTGGCAGCGAACAAGATGCATTAGAAAAAACTTCACTGCATATTGCAGCATTCCACAATGAAAAAATTATTGCTGTTGGCAGACTGCAGATTGAGAATAATGATACTGCACGAATTCGCTACATGGCCGTTGACGATGCAATCAGAAAACAAGGCGTCGGCAGTCGTTTACTGGAAGAACTAGAGCATCTTGCAAAAACAAAAAATGTGAAAAATTGCTGGCTATATGCACGAGAAACAGCAGTAATGTTCTACCTAAAAAATAATTATGAAATTAACGGTGTAGCTGCTTCAGATTTAGAAATACCCCATCAAAGAATGCAAAAAATTCTCTAGCACTAATTCACATTCAGCTCGGTTAGATTCATATCACCGCTAGTATCAATATCCACTGCTTGCACACCTGGAATCTTATCCATTATATAAGCCGCCATCAGCCCTACAGTAGCCGTTTTTTCTTGCTGTATAGCGGTTAACATTTTATCTGCGGCGATCTGGCAACGCTGCATTTCATTTGGAGCCTCTACCCAGGTACGACTCATCTGCCAGCCTTGGTCCATATCTGTATCCATTTTTACAAACATTTCTTGTGCACTAGATATCATGTCTTCATCTATTTCTAGGGGAAATGTTTTCTCATCAATCGTTACTTTAAGTATCATCAGGTATTAATTCTCTATAATGTGGAATTAGTATAACTGGTAACGAGTGAACAAAATAATGTTAGTTCAGATTAAAAATATTCTTGGTGACGCTGAATTACAGAAAATTCAGGAATTACTTAAAACCGCAAAGTTCAGAGATGGACACTTATCCGCTGGCATGGCTGCACAACAAGTTAAAAACAATCTTGAAGTTTCTGATGAAGATATCACTTCATTGCTAAACAACATTGTAATGAATAATGTTGTTCGGCATCCAGTTTATCAACAAGCCGCGTTACCGCATCGCATCGCTACACCATTTTATGCGCGATATGAAAACGGTATGGAATATGGTGAGCACATAGATGACCCGATTATGGGTGTTGCTAGCAGTTTGGGAGACCGCTATCGTTCCGATATTGCGATGACAATATTTCTCAACTCGCCTGAAGAATACGAAGGTGGTGAATTAATAATTCAAAGCCCGTACGGCGAACAAACCATAAAGTTCAATGCTGGCGATGCAGTGCTTTACCCCGCAACCACAAGACACCGTGTTGCAAAAGTAACAAGTGGCCAAAGATTAGTGGCGGTAACGTGGGTACAGAGTTTGATTCGTGACAATGAGCAGCGCGAATTACTTTATCAACTTAGTAGAACGCGTGAGAAAATGTTGCGCAAGGATCCAGACTCAGAAGACACAAAACGTATTGATAGCACTTACGTTAATTTAGTTCGAATGTGGAGCGAAGTATAAGACATAAAAAAAGCCGCCCTTGTGCAAACAAGATAGCGGCTATTTAAATTAGATGTGGTTAAAGAATTAAGCGTGCGAACCTTTTTCTTTATGAGCATCCGCTACAACTTCCATTGCAAGTTTTGCATACTCATCTTTGAAGCCATCAAGATCTGAACCATCTTTTGGTGCCCAATAACCTTCAGCAGTCACTTCACCACTTTGCTCGAGCTCAATAAACTTCTTTTGCATCTCAAGCATTTTTTGAATTTTTTCTTGTTTGGAACTCATGCTGAATCCTTAACTGTAAATGTATTGATTAATTTAATGATTTAACCATGTCAGTCTGTATTCCACAGTGGGTAAGATAGATTAATAACCGCCCTTGCGACGACTCTCTGGCAAACCACCTATACGACCAGCCTGCTTGCTTGGATCACCTGGGAATAAGTCATAGAGCGCTTTGGCATCAATTTTTTTCTCGCCCCATGCTTTGGCCATAGCCTTAGTCATGTTACGGGTATTAGGTTGGTTACCTGCATTATTTATAAACTCATCACGCAGATAGTTAATTATATCCCAATGCTTTTCAGTTA
>CAYXVH010000124.1:0-23113 GCA_964468615.1 uncultured Thiotrichales bacterium
GTCGATTAACGTTCCATTCGATCGTAGTAAACGCAAAGCGGCCTTAAACAAGGCAAAAGCAAATGAACGCAGTTTACAAATGAAGTTAGTAAACCAACGTGCACAATTGCTTGGTGAGCTCGCAAGGGCCCATGCAGAAACCATTGAATCAGCTGAAGCTATTGAGCTTTACGAGGACTCATTAGTGCCGTTAGCAATTGAATTTTTAAGTGCAGCTCTAGCAGATTACGAAAGTGGAGCAGGCAGCTTTCAATCGGTAATTACTGCTGAACAAAAGAAACTTACAACTGAAGAGGCGTTAGAGCGAAATCGTGCAAATTACTTTAGTCGCATTGCAGATCTAGAGCGTTGGACAGGCAGTAGGTTCGATGAGCACTTTGTTTTTAGCGAAGGAGTAAAACATGAAAACTAATAGAAAAAATATTTTTAATATAGTGGTTGTACTCATTTTGATTAGTAGTGCGGTGTTATTTTATTGGAATTATTTGCATAGTAAAAGTTCAGAAACGATGGGTTCAGACACTTCTCTGCAACGTGTTACTTCAAAACTTGGAGCTGATGAGTTCGTTACGGTTGGAAATTATCGCATACGTACAACAATGAACCCTGTAACTTCTGAGATTGGTACCAATACATTATCAATCTGGATACGTGATCAAAATGATCAACTTGTTGATCCTATTCAAGCGCGTGCAGTTGCTCAGCTTGAACAAGATTCAAATGAATTACCGATAAATATTCCTATTGAACTTCAATCCATACAACCTGGGCATTTGCAAGGCAGTGTAACGTTGGAAAAAGCCGGAGAGTGGGCGATAGTGGTTGATGTAGAAGCAGAATCATTGGGTCATGGCGATCTTATACTTGGCTTTAAAACGGGTGAACCAGGGCTTAGTCAAATAATTTCGACACCTAAAGGGATTTCTCACTACACCTGCGCGATGCATCCATCAGTTAAATCTACAACACCGGGATCTTGCCCGATTTGCGGTATGAATCTTGTGGCTGTAACCAATGATGAAGCTGTTTCTAAAACCATCACGATCGACAATCGTCGCAGACAAATGATAGGTGTTGAAACCACGAAAGTTACACATCGAGATTTACGTAAAGATGTTCGAGCGGTTGGACGTGTGACCTACGACGAACGTCGCATGAGCAATGTTACATTAAAGTTTGATGCATGGGTTGGTGAACTATCTGCAGACTATGTGGGTGCTCAAGTAAAAAAAGGTGAAGTGTTATTCACTGTGTACAGTCCCGAGCTTTTAGCAGCGCAACAAGAATATCTCGAAACACTTAAACGTTTAGCGAGACGTGGCCCAGATGACAGTTTAAAAATTGCTGCACGTCAACGCTTGAGGTTATGGGACATGTCTTCTTGGGAAATTAAAGCGCTTGAAAAACGTGGTCGACCTCGTGAATACATTCCAATTTACGCATCTTCAAATGGAACTATTGTAGAAAAAAATGTAGATGAAGGTAGTGCCGTAAAGATGGGAGAAACTTTATTTCGAATAGCAGACTTGTCGCAAGTTTGGATTGATGCAGAAGTTTATGAAGCAGACTTGGAGCTCATTCGCGAAGGAATGGCTGCAACCATAACGTTGCCGTATGTACCATCACAAATATTTGAAGCAACGGTCGATTACATTTATCCCTATCTTCAGGGAGATAGTCGTACCGCGCGCATTCGTTTGAACCTTGATAATGCTAATGGTGTATTAAAGCCTGATATGTACGCTGAAGTTAATTTGGTAGCTGAGTTTGGCCATCGTCTCGTGGTTCCTGAAGAAGCCGTAATGCTTGCGGGAGAGAGTCGCGTAGTTTTTGTGGACTTAGGTGAAGGCAAGCTCAAACCCGTAAAAATCAAGATTGGGCAACGTGTTCAAGGCTTTATAGAAGTCATTGATGGGTTGGAGCTCGGTGACACGGTGGTTACCTCTGGCAATTTTCTGATTGCATCTGAAACAAAACTAAAAGCAGGCATAGATCAATGGTAAGCGATAAGGATGTTACCGTCCGCAATGGGTTACTTGAAAAACTAATTGAAGTATCTGCGCGCAATTTGTTATTAACATTGATGATCGTTAGTGCAGCTGCATTTTGGGGGTATCGTTCACTGGTAAATGCGCCACTCGATGCAATCCCCGATTTATCAGATGTGCAAGTTATTGTCTTCACTGAATGGCCGGGACGAAGCCCAGATTTAGTAGAAGATCAAATTACCTATCCACTAACCACAACACTTTTAGCCGCTCCGAATGTTGAGTATGTGCGGGGGCAAAGTTTTATGGGTTTGTCGTTTGTGTATGCAATATTTGAAGAGGGTACAGACATCTATTGGGCACGTTCACGCGTACTTGAATATCTAAATTCCGCCACAGAAGATTTGCCCGATGGTGTGCGACCTACTTTGGGTCCCGATGCGACTGGAGTGGGTTGGGTCTATCAATATGCGCTGGTTGATAAATCGGGAAATCAAAGCTTGGCAGACTTGCGTGCTTTACAAGATTTTAATTTACGTTATGCGCTTGAGGCAGTAGAAGGTGTTGCGGAAGTCGCATCAGTTGGAGGGTTTGAAAAAGAGTATCAGATAAATGTCGATCCGAACAAACTAGCGGCATATAAGATCCCTCTTAATAAAGTTGCTGCTGCCGTTCGTAATTCTAATAATGATGTTGGCGGTAGAGTTTTAGAGATTGCAGGTCATGAGCAATTCATTCGTGGCCGTGGTTATGTGAAATCTGTAAAAGATTTAGAAGAAGTCGTATTAGGGGTTGGTACTGGCGGTGTTCCTATTCGCGTAGCTGATATAGCAACAGTTAGTTTGGGTCCGGCATTACAGCGTGGGCAAGCTGATCTTAATGGCGAAGGTATTACGGTTGGGGGAATTGTTGTCATGCGTTATGGAGAGAATGCATTAACGGTGATAGACAATGTAAAAAAACGAATCAAGGAATTGCAGACGGGTTTGCCTAAAGGGGTTGAGCTGGTAACCGTTTATGATCGTTCAAGTTTAATCAAACGCGCAATAGGTACTCTAAAGAAAACATTATTGGAAGAAGTATTCATTGTTTCATTGGTAATTATTATTTTTCTTTTGCATGTTCGTTCTGCCTTCGTTGCTATTGTGACGTTGCCTATCGCGATTCTCCTCGCATTCATTCCAATGTTTTACCAAGGCCTTACTGCAAACATTATGTCGCTAGGAGGTATAGCGGTTGCTATAGGGGCTATGGTAGATGCCTCCATTGCAATTGTTGAGAACATACATCGACGGCTTAATACGTGGCAGGTAGATGACAGTGAAAAAACTTCGACTAAGCGTACAGCTGTGATAATTGATGCTATGCAAGAAGTAGGGCCGAGTATTTTCTTTGCGCTAATGATTATTACTATTTCATTCCTGCCTGTATTTGCATTGGAAGGAACGGAGGGTCGTCTATTTAAACCGCTCGCTTTTACTAAAACGTACTCAATGTTTTTTGCGGCTTTATTATCTGTGACTTTGATTCCTGCGTTAGCTGTATTGTTGATTCGCGGAAAGGTAAGTGGTGATAAAAATTGGTTAAATAGAATACTGTTAGCTGTATACCAGCCTGTAGTGAAATTAGTTTTGAAATTTCGTTGGACAACTGTAATTTTTGCTGTACTAGCACTTGTATCCATTTGGCCTGCATATCGGTCTATTGGCAATGAATTTATGCCGCCCTTGAATGAAGGTAGCATCCTTTACATGCCAACTGCATTACCTGGGATGTCAATTGGGGAGGCAACTCGCGTTATGCAGACAATGGATCGGGAGTTAGTTAAGTTCCCTGAAGTTGAACGTGTGTTTGGAAAAGTCGGGCGTAGCTCAAGTCCTACCGATCCCGCCCCACTATCGATGATAGAAACTAACATTATGCTAAAGCCACAGACTGAATGGCGTGAAAATATGACCTGGGACAAACTCATCGAGGAGATGGATGCCGCTATGCGTTTTCCAGGGATGCCGAATATTTGGTGGATGCCGATACAAACACGAACCGAAATGTTAGCTACTGGCATTCGTTCAACCTTAGGTATTAAAGTATTTGGGCCTGACCTTGCACAGATTGAACAAACTGCTGTGGATATCGAACGAGCATTACAAGAAGATTTGCGTACTTCGCCATATACTCGAAGTGCATTTGCAGAGCGTACTACAGGTGGTTATTTTCTTGATTTTGATATTGATCGTTCAGCCGCTGCACGATTTGGTTTAAATGTTGGTGATGTGCAAGATGTTATTGAAGCTGCGATGGGAGGTGTAAAAGTTAGTGAAACAGTTGAGGGGCGCGAACGATATGGAATTTTAGTGCGCTATGCTCGTGAATATCGCGATAGTCTTGAAGCACTTGAGCGTGTACTTATCACTACATCAAGTGGTGCTCAAATTCCAATTACACAAGTAGCCAACATACAATTTAGAACAGGGCCACCGATGTTGCGCAACGAAGATGGGCAGCTTGTAGGATTTGTGTTTGTGGATGTAAATGAAAAAATAGGCATTCCTGATTATGTTGATCTGGCAAAAAAAGTTGTTAGTGAGAAGGTGAATGTACCAAAAGGTTACCGCTTAAATTGGGCTGGTCAATTTCAGTATTACGAGCGGGCCAAAGCGAGACTTAAAATATTGGTACCACTGACTGTGTTTTTAATTTTCTTTATGCTCTATATGCATAGAAAATCATTAATTGAAACATTAATTGTTATGTTGGCCTTACCATTTTCTATGATTGGCTCAGTATGGATTTTAGTATTTCTAGAATACAAACTAAGTGTTGCAGTAGTGGTAGGGATAATTGCCGTAGCAGGACTTGCAGTTGAATTAGCGATACTGATGATGCTTTATTTAGATATCGCCTGGCGTCGTTATATGGCAGAAGGTCGTTTGAAAACAACTACTGATTTATCAGCTGCTATTATGGAAGGTGCAGCACAGCGTCTGCGTCCAAAATTAATGACAGGTCTCGCGTTATTGATAGGTTTATTACCCATTATGCTGGGTACAGGAGCTGGGGCAGATGTTATGAAACGAATTGCAGCACCCATGTTAGGAGGGATTGCATCATCGTTAATTATGGTGTTGATCGTATTTCCATCTATATTCTCTATTTGGCGAGGTTCTCTTTTGTCATCTAATGAAAAATAAGTATTGGTATGAGGATTGTCTGCTTTGGTGAATGTTTTAATTGAATAGCTGATAAACGCCAAAAGGTTACATTCAGTTACCTTTAACAATAAATACAGCTGTTAATGCGTTACAAACTGATTCGATTTATCCGTATAAAAAGTAGAGAGTCATTATTACTATTAGTACTATAAGTGAAATAACAGTAATGCTGAGATCTTTATGAATTTCTATGTAGTATCGTTCGGGTTTTGTAACTTCTTTTTTCTCTTCTCATATTTGTTATTACTTTTTAATTATTATGAAATGCGTATTTATTTTCCGCTGATTATTTTGGGTTGCAATAAAAATTGTTATTGAATTATGATTCAGCTTTTCTGACTTTTATAGCTCTTATAAAGTTTTTGTATAGAATTAGCGTATTCATAAATTTTGTTTTAATTTTATTTCCTATAAAGAAGCTCTAAGTGCTAAATAATAAAAGAATTTATTTAATATTTGGCCTCATTCTCGCGGGTGAAGCCATTTTTGCATTGCCGTTTCATATTGCACGTTTTTTTAGACCGATAATGCTCGAGATGTTTAACCTTACGGCTACTGAGTTAGGAGCTGCGCAAGGTATTTATGGAATTGTAGCGATGCTTTGCTACTTTCCTGGCGGGTTTATTGCAGATCGCTATCCGGTTCATAAGTTAATTGCATTGTCGTTATGGATGACAGCACTGGGTGGTTTATTTATGGCGACTTTGCCAAATTATCCTGAATTAATTTTGTTGTATGGGTTTTTTGGTTTTACCACCATCATTCTATTTTGGGGTGCTTTAATTCGAGCGACTAGAGAGTGGGGTGGTAACCAAGAACAAGGATTGGCTTTTGGTATTCTCGAGGGAGGGCGAGGATTGCTCGCAGTGGTGTTGGCTTCCATTGCGGTGCTAGTTTTTCAAATTTCTTTCCCTATGGGTTATGAGACTGCAACTTTTATTGAGAAAACGAATGTCTTTCGAGCTGTCATTTATGGTTATACGCTTGTCACGGCTTTAATTGGTATCTATATCTGGTTTGTATTTAATTCACTTTCTGATGGCCAAGGTGATCTAAAGCCAGTTAAATATAGAAATCCTATTTTTAAAAATATTAAAGAAGTTTTTTCATATCCCAGCGTTTGGATACAGTCCTTAATTGTGGTATGCGCTTATGTTGGGTACAAGGGTTTTGATAACTACACACTATTTGCAGTGGATGTATATGGGTATAGTGAAATCGAAGCTGCAAAACTTATTACCCTGGGGTCATGGATTCGTCCCTTTGCTGCAATTATTGCGGGGCTCCTTGCGGATCGTTTTCATGTTGTAAAAATGCTTTCAATTTGTTTTTTAATGCTACTTGTCGCGGACATGTATTTTGCGTTTGCGTCCCCCATGCTTAATATTTCTTGGGTTTTTATAGGTAATGTATTGGTCACCTGTATTGCAATATTTTCTTTGCGGGGTTTATATTTCGCGATTTATGAAGAAGTGAAGATGCCAATCGCAATTACCGGAAGTGCAGTTGGGCTAGTCTCCGTCATAGGTTTTACCCCAGATATTTTTGTGTTATTTGTAGCCGGTTTATTAATTGATCACTCGCCTGGCTTGCTAGGACATCAGCACTTTTTTATGTTTCTTTCTGCATTTGCTGCTATTGGCTTGGTGGCTAGCATCTCATTATCACATTATATATCTAGAAATTAATGGACATAGATACAAATGATTGGTAATTATCAAGTAATTTATGAATCTGCATTCAACTAGTCTGTAATTTCTACCTTTAATCGTTTAATTTAGTCCGCGTATATTTAGATCGTGGAAAATGGTGCTCTACATGCTAATTACTTATTACACCTTTTAAATGAGCGTAATAGACACACTACTTAACTCATTAATTCGCAAAAGCAGCTTTACACTCTCCAGTATCTTTGAGAGAAGTAAAAATTTTAAAGAAAAATCTATTGATGAAACGGTTGTAGGTGAATCGGATTTACTTCAAGCGGTGAATGCATGCAGAGAGGAAATTGCACGTTCTGAATCTGCAGGGGACATTCCATCTCCACAGTATTTTGAAAAAGCAGCGATGTATTCAAGAAGTGTTAGAAATTATGAAAATGAAATCGCAATCTGTCAGATGTATGTAGATCTTGTAAACAAGTATGTTTATAAACATAAACCATCAAGACAACGTGTAGATGACGATTTAATACCATTGTGCGAACCGTTGATTCACAGAATTAAGAATGCAAAGTCATTGATGAGCAGACATTCGATGTAGGTAGTCTTGACCCATTTGGTAGTTAATAAATTAGATTTATCCGCTAACGAGATTTTTACTAATTGCTCTATGTGCTGGCCATTCGTTAAGATCATAGCTATCAGCAGAATAACCATTGGGAAAACGCTATGTCTTCAACCGTACCTGAATTACCTGAGCAATGGGCGAGTCTTGATTTAGTAAAAATTTTAGCTCAACCCGCTGCGTTTGTGTCAATTAGTCAATGTAATAGTTTGTATAAGCCTGAAGGGGTTCAAGGCGCTGAGAAACAGTGGGAACGTGGCACTTTAGAAAATACGGTTAAAGTTGCAAAAGCTTGTCGCGAAGCAGGAATGAAATTCTTTTGGATTGGTTACGATGTGTTTCGAGAAGACTATCCAATGACTGAGTTAGATCAAGCTCAATATGGTTATTGGAGCGAAGCATTTAAATCAAAGCAGATGACCGATGAACAAAAGAAATGGGATGTTGCATTAGTTGATGAGCTGAAAGAAATTTCTCGTCCAGAAGATTCGGAATTTTTAGAGTACGCTCATCAAAGCTCATTTGTAGGCACACCTTTAAAGTTAATGTTAAAAAGAGCAGGGATTAAAACTATTATTTTTTGTGGTATACACTTGGATTGGTGTATCGAAGGAAATTCGCGCGCTGCAAGAGATGAAGGTTACACTCCTATTGTGATTGGCGATGCTTGTTCATGTCAGGATCAAAAGAATGATATGCCCACCATGGAAAGAATAAATAATATCGTTTGCCCAGTGCTATCTGCTGATCAAGCCGTGGGTTTAATCTTGCAAGGGCAGGCGAAAGTTAAAGCCGCTTAACGAACTCCTCAATTTATTGTCGCCTGCTATCTACGTAGTAGGCACATTGATCAATTAGGTCCGCTGTATTAATTTAACAGTCGGCATTAATATTTTAAAATTCAGTTAATAGCACTACATAATCTTCAATCGCTTTTGAGATAGCGCTAAGGCATCTGCATTACTTCTGCAACTTCGATAGTTGCAGTTTCCATTTCTAAAAATGGGCATCCTTTAGCAATTTCAAGTACAGCATCCATGCTGTCTGCTTTTATAATTGAAAATCCTGCCAACGGATTTGCACCACCATTATCGACTACGCCGTTTTCACTAACTGTTTTTGACATTCCCAAAGGAGACCCAGAATTGATCATGGTGTCGCCTAAGTTTTCAATCCAGGCTTGCCACTTCGCCATATGTTTGGCACCTTCTTCTGGGGTTTCGGGCGGCGTGCCGCCGTGATAAGTAAAGATATAGCTGGGCATAGGAATTTTCCTGTAAAGTTCAATGGTTTTAAATGATCCAAGTCTGGCATTGATAAATTCGTATTTTAAGGGTGTGGAACTATGATTATAACTGTCACTGGTCAAATACTCTTCTTAAGCTGCTTAACTATTGTTGGGTTGTTAATCAATCGGTTATTGAAACTTGAGCTCACTCTGTCTTGCGCACTCGTTGGATTATTGGCAGGATTAAGTCTTGGATTTGTAGAAATCGATACCGGTATTCGCCACCATAATTTTCAAGATATCGTATTCTTTATTATCTTGCCGGTACTCATTTTTGAAGCCGCATGGCACCTCAAGTTAAGTTTGTTGCGACGATGGATTGTTCCCATCTTAGTCTTAGCTATTGCTGGTGTATTGATAAGTTGTGTGGTGACAGCAGTACTGATTTATTTAGGAATTGGACATTCGGTGGGTTTCCCTTGGGTTGCTGCATTGTTAACGGGTGCTATTCTCGCTGCGACAGATCCTGTTGCAGTAATATCACAACTGCATGCAAATAATGCACCTGAAGATTTAACCACTCTGTTTGAAGGTGAGAGTTTATTTAATGATGCAGCAGGGATTGTTCTTTTTACCATTGTAATTGGTTTTGCCACGCAGACATGGCCTGAAGAGGCTAACTTTATTGGCTATTTTGCATCGGTATTTTTCGGAGGGATAGTAGTCGGCCTTGTGGTTGGGCTGCTAGCTGCAGCGGTAACCGCATTTATCGCCAATTCAACCGCGAGTAAATTTATTTTGATCTTTACAGCTTTTGCTAGTTTCTACTGTGCAGAGCATCTTTTCCATGTGTCAGGAATATTAGCAGTTACTATAGCTGCATTAACTACACGATTCTTGTTAGATAAAGCAGATTCTATCTTGACGGAGGGTGTTGCGGAGACTTGGGCTTGGCTCGGACTATTTATTAATAGTTTATTGTTTGTCTTGATGGGGCTTGTGGTAACGGCAAACATGTTTACAGAACGTTGGCTTGCAATATTGATTGCCATTGTGGCTTCTCTCATTGCACGAGTGATCGCAGTTACGTTTTGCAGTTTAGTAACTAGACCATTACCCAATAAAATTTCTGTGGCTTGGCAGATTTTGTTGGTGTGGGGAGGGTTGCGAGGTGCCGTCGCTATAGCACTGGTTTTATCCTTGCCTACGTCATTACCTTATTGGTGGACAATACAATCCGCAGTATTTGGCGTGGTCGTGTTTAGTATGCTTGTGCAAGGCACTACTAACTCAATGCTGATCAAAAAGTACGGACGCTTGTAAGGTGTATTGCCCTGTATCGGTTCAATGTCTATTTTTCTAGGATGCATTGTTTATCTTGCACGCCAGTTGATCCACCGTATTCGGTTTTTCACTTATGCTCAAAGTTAATAAAATTTTTGTATCTTCGATAGTGTATTTAGCAGTTTCTACTTTTAAGGATTGCGGATAAAGAAAACCTTCGGTTTTTCTTATGTGCTTTAGGCATTTATTAATGTCGGCTTTAGTTACTATGTCATCAGGCTTTGGTTTCTGCGTAAACAATAGTACTTACTGTAAATCCTGCTATTAATAACGATTAGTAATAGTTTTCATAGGTTGCCTCCTAATTATTTGCAGACAAATCTAGGTAATAATATTTTTTGAGCTCATGTTATTAGAATAAAAAAATAAAAACACAGCAACTAAAAATATGGCTGCATTAAAAGCTATTTCAAAAGGATCACCCATTACTTCCATGCCATTTGTGAATGCATAGATATAAATGGTGTTGAGCGCCATGCATATCAAAGAAACTAAAAACACACATACTGCTAATTTGTTTCTTAATAGCAGGAAGATACAACCGAGCACACCACCCCATACCGCTATTGCCCACATTGCGACAGACCAGGAAGGGAAGTTGTAAAAAAATTCCAGATGTTCAGGTGTGAACATTTCCATATAGGCTTCGTTTTTAGATTGCGAAAGGAAATAATCGAGTGCTCCCATAGCGTTCCACAAGAGAGCGAGTGCGCCGATTACCCAAAGGTGCCACGGAGCTTGTATTTGCTGAGTTTCAGACATGTGGCATCTCCTTGCAGTGAGGTTATTGTACTCCTGCAAGATTATCTGTGAATTAGTAAGCTGTTTAGCTGTATCCAGACATCCCTACAATATTAAATCCTGCATCGACATAGGTAATTTCACCGGTGATTCCACTGGCTAAATCTGAGCATAAGAATGCAGCGGTGTTGCCGACTTCTTGGATGGTTACGTTTTTTCGTAGCGGGGCATTTTCTTCTACGTGATCAAGCATTTTTCTGAAATCACCAATTCCAGCTGCGGCTAAGGTGCGAATTGGGCCAGCGGAAATACCGTTAACTCGAATACCATCAGGACCTAATGCATAGGCCATATAGCGGATATTGGCTTCTAAACTGGCCTTGGCGAGGCCCATAACATTGTAATTAGGCATAGCGCGTACGGAGCCCATATACGTAAGTGAGACAATGGCACCATTGGTTCCTTTCATCATAGGTCTAGCAGCTTTTGCAAGGGCGGTGAGGCTGTAGCTGCTGATGTCATGCGCAATTTTTGAGCCTTCTCTGGTGGTGAGATCTACAAAGTCTCCAGCTAATTCTTCTTTAGGGGCAAATGCGGCAGAATGCACAAGAATATCCACACTATCCCAAGATTTACTTAACTCAGTGAATAACTGAGTTATATCGGCATCATTCCCTAGGTCACAGGGCAAGGTAATTTTAGCCCCGCATTCGGCCGCAAACTTTTCAACACGACCTTTGAGCTTTTCATTTTGATAGGTAAAAGCTAGTTCGGCACCTTCACGTTTCATCGCTTCAGCAATGCCCCAAGCGATAGAGCGGTTACTTGCAATGCCGACGATTAAGGCGCGTTTTCCTGCTAAAAATCCCATGTTGTATTCCGTTTTATATTTTCGTAGAGGTTAAAAGTTGTACTGTTAGTCTTGTTAAGACTGAACTACATTTGTAGCTAAACAGTCTATAATACTGCCACTCAATTTACGTTTAAGGGAAGAATAATCTTTCTTTGTTAGATTATCATAAACTCATCACGTGAGCAGTCGTTCAGCAATTCTAATCATTACCTTCACAGCGTTTTTAGTTAGCGCTTGTTCTGATGGTGCGTGGAATAATCCTTATCCTAGTGATCGCCAGGGTGATGGCAAAGGCAATACAGCAAACGTTATCTATTCTTCGTTTAGTGAACGGCCCAAACGCCTAGATCCCGTTAGTTCATACAGTTCTAATGAATACCAATTCATAGCGCAAATATATGAGCCGCCATTGCAATATCATTATTTGTTGCGCCCGTACACATTGGTTCCTCTTACTGCAACTCGATTGCCTGAAGTGCGTTATTTTGGTGAAAACGAAGTGCTGGTGGATGAAAATGCAGTAGATAGTATTCAGTTTTCAGAATATACGATCAAAATAAATGAAGGTATTCAATTTCAACCTCATCCTGCGTTTGCAAAAAATGACGAGGGCGATTCGGTTAATTTAAATTTAACTGAAAAAGATTTAGAGGATATTCATACGTTAAGTGATTTTGAAGCAACGGGTTCACGTGAGCTCACTGCCGAAGATTATGTGTATCAAATTAAAAGAATTGCTAGTCCTTATCTGCATTCTCCAATTGCTGGTGTAATGCGTGAATACATTGTTGGCTTTGACGAGTTTCGTAAACAAGCCAGTGAGATATATCCAGATCCAAATGTTGGTTGGCATGATCTGCGTGACATTAAGCTAGCTGGTGTTCGTGTAGTGGATCGTTATACATATCGAATTCGAATTAAAGGTAAGTATCCTCAACTTGTGTATTGGATGGCGATGCCGTTTTTTGCCCCTATGCCTTGGGAAGCTGAAAAGTTTTATGCGCAAGATGGTATGGAAGAACGCAATATTTCTCTCAATTGGTATCCTGTCGGTACCGGGCCATACATGTTGACGGAAAACAATCCAAACTTACGTATGGTGATGGAAAAAAATCCTAACTTTCATGATGAGCGTTATCCATCCGAAGGTGAGCCAGAAGACCGAGAGAATGGGTTACTAAAAGATGCGGGGAAACGTCTGCCACTGGTTGATAAAGCGGTATACAGCTTAGAAAAAGAAACTATTCCGTATTGGAGTAAGTTTTTGCAAGGCTATTACGATGCTTCTAGTGTGTCTTCGGATAGTTTTGATCAGGCGATTCAATTTGGTTCGGGTGGTGACTTGCAGTTAACAGAGTTAATGCAAGAGAAAGGTATCCAGCTCGCAACAGCGGTTACGACTTCTATTCTTTATATGGGCTTTAATATGATTGACCCCGTTGTAGGGGGTGAGTCAGAACAATCCAGATTGTTGCGCCGTGCGATTTCTATTGCTGTCGATTACGAAGAGTACATTTCTATTTTTGCGAATGGCCGCGGTGTTGCTGCGCAAAGCCCAATTCCTCCAGGTATATTTGGTAATGTGGAAGGTGAAGCAGGTCTTAATCCATTTGTTTATGACTGGAAATTTGGTGAACCTAAAAGAAAAGGTATTGAGGTTGCCATAGATCTAATGAAACAAGCAGGTTATGAAGGCGGAATTGATCCGAACACTAATAAACCTTTGGTGTTAAATTTTGATACCCCTTCGGCTGGTCCAGATGCCAAGGCGCAGTTGAACTGGATGCGCAAACAATACCAAAAGCTTGGTATACAACTTGTTATACGTGCTACAGACTACAATCGTTTCCAGGAAAAAATGCGTAACGGCACCAGCCAAATCTTTCAATGGGGTTGGAATGCAGATTATCCGGATCCAGAGAATTTCTTTTTCCTTTTGTATGGCCCTAATGGGAAAGTAAAGCAGCATGGTGAAAATGCAGCGAATTACTCTAATCCGGAATTCGATCGACTGTTTGAAAAAATGAAAAACATTCAAAATGGACCAGAGCGTTTAGCTATTATTAAAGAGATGACAAAACTTGCTCAACAAGATGCGCCTTGGTTATGGGGCTTCCACCCTAAAGCATTTTCTTTATTTCACGATTGGTACCAAAATGTAAAACCGAATTTAATGGCAAACAACCTTTTGAAATATAAGCGTGTGCTTGGGGAGGTGCGACAAGCTAAGCGCGAAGCATGGAATAAGCCTAATTACTGGCCATTAATATTTCTTGGTATATTTTTGTTGGCTTCATTAATACCTGCAGTGATTGCATTTAGAAAACGTGAGCGGAGTACTGTGAAATGATTGCTTATATTATCCGCCGCATCTTATATGCAATTCCGATTCTTATTGGTGTGAACGTTCTTACTTTCTTGTTATTTTTTGTTGTGAATTCTCCAGATGATATGGCGCGTATGTTTTTAGGCCAAAAGCATGTGACAGAAGAGCAGATTGAAGATTGGAAATCCGAGCGCGGATACCATCAACCGCTTTTTTATAATACGGAAGAAGAAGGTGCTGAGAAGTTAACAAAAACTATTTTCTATACAAAATCAGTGCGTTTGTTTGTATTCGATTTTGGACGTTCAGACAGTGGTCGTGATATTAGTTTTGATATCAGTCAGCGTATGTGGCCAAGTTTAGCGATTGCTGTACCGCAATTAATTGTCGGATTACTGGTGACGATTTCTTTGGCATTGTTGATTGCCTTTTTCCGTGGTACTTATATCGATTACTGGGCAGTAGTGATTTGTGTGGCACTAATGTCTATATCAAGTTTGTTTTACATCATTGGTGGGCAATTCATCATGGGCAAGATTTTGCGCGTGGTGCCTATTTCTGGTTTTGAAGATGGCGTGTTCGGAATAAAGTTTTTAATTCTACCGGTATTGATTGGAATTGTGGGTGGAATAGGTTCGAGTACTCGCTGGTATCGCACAATCTTTTTAGAAGAGATTAATAAAGATTATGTGCGTACTGCACGTGCGAAAGGTATTTCTGAGCAAATGGTGTTGTTCAGGCATGTATTGCGTAATGCAATGATCCCTATTCTTACGGGTGTGGTCGTCATTCTTCCGTTGCTATTTATGGGAAGCCTGATTACGGAATCGTTTTTTGGTATTCCGGGTTTGGGTAGTTACACCATCGATGCGATTAATAGGCAGGATTTTTCAATCGTTCGTTCGATGGTTTTCTTGGGTGCAGTTTTATACATTATTGGCCTACTGTTAACAGACATTTCATACACTGTAGTTGATCCCAGGGTAAGGTTGAATTAATGCTGGGGCTTAATTAAGTTATGTTTGGTAAGCCAGTATTCTTAATTACGGATGTGCTAATTTTCGGATTAGTGTTCGTGATTTTCACTTTCTTTATGTATGCAATGCGCAAACCGCATTTACGTAAACCTTGGAGACAAGTGGTACGTAGTAAGGTGGGTGTGATCTCAATGATGGTGTTATTGGTATACATCAGTATCGGTATTCTTGATTCGATGCACTTCCATCCAAAAGTTGATAACCCATCTGCTAATGGGGAGGCTCAATATAAAGGTGAAATACAAAGCATATTTGATCTAATTGTTGCTGAAATTCGTAATAGTACTGAGAAAACATATTCAGCACCTTTTGCGGCTTATCTATTTGCTAAAGAAACGGTGCAATTAGAGGATGGGACAAAAATACGAGAGTATCCGCGTCTATCTTGGGGCGGTGCTCATCTGGAAAACCCAGAGCAGGAGAAAAGTACTGATATTTTAAGTTTAGCGGTTACAGGAATTGTTAAAGCATTCGTTGTTTGGTTGGCGTTGATGGTATTGCTGTGTTTGATCTTGTCGGTTCGCACAAAGAAATCATTTTCTACTGCTATTAAGAATATTGCGTGTGGTGAATCGGATATTCCATGGCGCACCATAGCGACTACTTTGGCAGTCTTATTGGCAGTGTTATTAGTTGGAGCGGAATGGGCCACTAAATATCATGTATTAGGTACAGATAAAGTTGGGGAAGATGTTTTATATCAAGCATTAAAGAGTATTCGTACGGGTGTTGTAATTGGCACTTTAACAACATTATTAATGCTACCGTTTGCGATTACCCTGGGAATTATGGCGGGTTATTTCCGTGGTTGGATTGATGATGTGATTCAGTATTTGTACACCACTTTGAATTCAATTCCTGGAGTGTTATTAATCGCTGCAGCCGTACTGATGTTAAATGTTTATATGGGTAAACATGCAGAGGAATTTGCTAGTCTTACTCAACGCGCAGATCTGCGTTTATTGTTCTTGTGTCTTATTTTAGGTCTAACTAGTTGGACGGGTTTGTGCCGTCTATTACGAGCTGAAACACTTAAGTTACGAGAAGTGGACTTTGTTCAAGCCGCTTCTGCATTTGGTGTGGGTCCAGCGCAAACTATATTCCGCCATATTTTGCCTAATATGATGCATATCGTTTTAATTACCATAGTGCTTGATTTTAGTGGCTTAGTGTTAGCTGAGGCAGTGTTGTCTTATATCAATATAGGAGTTGATCCCACCATGAATAGTTGGGGCAATATGATTAACAGTGCGCGACTTGAAATGGCGCGCGAACCTGTAGTGTGGTGGTCTTTAGCGGCTTCTTTGTTTTTTATGTTTACGATGGTGTTGTTCGCAAATTTATTTGCTGATGTCGTGCGTGATGCATTAGACCCTCGAATTGCTAAACAATAAGTGCTGAATAATTAATATGTCAGATTTAGATAAACAAAAAAAATCTACTCCGCTATTACGCGTTGAGAACCTAAGTACTGTTTTCGAAACAGGTGGTCGTAAGGATACTGTGGTGGATAGTGTGAGTTTTGAAGTGAATGAGGGAGAAACATTTGCATTAGTAGGAGAATCAGGTAGTGGTAAGTCTATTACTGCATTGTCTACGATACGTTTGCTTCCAGAAGCTGCACGTGTAACTACGGGTTCAGTTCACTTTGGCAGTCAAGATTTATTGTCACTTCCTGAACGAGAAATGCGCGATATTCGAGGTAGCGGCATTTCAATGATCTTTCAAGAGCCGATGACATCACTTAATCCTGTAGTCAAAGTGGGCAAACAAATATCAGAAGTATTGATTCGTCATAAGGGGATGACTAAAGCGCAAGCGAGGCAACGGGCATTAGACTTGCTGGATGCAGTGAATATTAAAAATCCTGCACATACGATAGATACTTTTGCGCATGAACTTTCAGGCGGTATGAAACAGCGTGTGATGATAGCGATTGCGCTGGCATGCGAGCCAAAATTATTAATTGCAGATGAGCCTACCACTGCTTTGGATGTAACCATTCAAGCACGTGTTTTAGATTTGATTAATGAGCTGCAACAGAAATTTAAAATGGCGATTTTGTTTATTACTCATGACTTAGGAGTGGTGAAGCAGGTAGCAGATCACGTTGCGGTTATGAAGCAAGGCAAGATTGTAGAGCAATCGAGTAATGAAATATTTTTCTCTAACCCTCAACATGATTATAGCTGGGATTTATTTGCTGCTTTGCCAGCAATGGAGAAGCGCGGTAAGCCTTTGTTGGCAACAAATAAAACTGAAAAAATTGTAGATCAACAGGTCACAGAAAAAGATAGCTTGCGTGTTACAGATTTAAAAGTACATTTCCCGATCAAGAAAGGAATATTTAAGCGCACAGTTGGTCATGTGAAGGCTGTTGATGGTGTTTCTCTTGAAATTTCACCCGGTAAAACCGTTGCACTAGTGGGTGAGTCGGGAAGTGGCAAGACAACAGTTGGTAAAGGCATATTACGTTTAGTGCAGCCCACTTCAGGTGAAGTTTTGTACTTAGGGTTGCCAATCCATGAGGTTGATAAGCAACAGTTACTAGAGCAGCGAACCAATCTACAAATTGTTTTCCAAGATCCTTATTCTTCTATGAATCCACGCATGTTAGTAGGAGATATTATTGAAGAAGGTATGAAAGCGCTTAATGTGTTGAAAAATTCAGAAGTACGAAAAGCAAGGGTGCTAGAGCTATTACAACAAGTGGGTTTGTCTAAAGATGCACACTTAAGATACCCGCATGAATTTTCAGGTGGGCAACGCCAACGTATCTGTATTGCTAGAGCGTTAGCGGTAAATCCTAAAATAATTATTTGTGATGAGCCTACCAGTGCTTTAGATGTTTCCGTACAGGCACAAATTTTAGATTTACTAAATGATTTACAGACGCGTTTAGGTATTAGTTATTTATTTATTACCCACAATATGTCAGTCGTTGCATATTTTGCAGACCGTGTTGCGGTGATGTATCAGGGTAAAATTGTAGAAGAAGGCGAGGTGGTGCAGGTGCTAACCAATCCTCAGCATGAGTATACAAGGAAGCTGTTAGCTGCAGTTCCTAAGTTAGTACCACCTGAGCGTGAGTGCAAGGATGTGCGAATATGAGATGCATCAGGGACGATGCAACTAACTCAATTCTTACTTGCATGTCCGCTAACGAACCAAAGCGGACTATTCTTAATAGACTGAGGAGGCACAAAAGGAGAACAAAATGAAATATCTAATAACTTTTTTACTCACCACTTCAATAGTCACTGCTTCTGATGATATTTACTGTTACAAAAACTCACAAACTTGTCCAGCAGGCTCCTTAATCATTGCATATGATTTCAAAGTTATAGGACTGTACTGCGATTTTGATAAACAAATGGTCACATTGCCGAATGACGGACGAACTGGTGGTGGCGTGATGTGTATAAAAAGACACACTCCGAGAGTAAGGAAATATTTTAAAGAATGAACAAAGAAGGCCAAGCAGAATTTATTATGTTAGCTGATAATTCATCCCAGTATTCAATGTCCGCTATTGGCCGAAAGCGGACATAAGCTGAACCGTTAAGGGGAGAATCTGATTGGATTCAATAAATAACATATTCAAAAGGACTGCTTATGATCCAAAGCGACGTGGTTGAAAAATTGAAATCAATTCAATTTAATGGCCTCTAATATTTAATAATGAGTATTTATGAAAATTATTGTCTTCCACATATTTTAAATTTCGTATGTGGACTTAAAGTTATTCAGAAACAACGTGAAAAGGTTGTTCCTCTTGCATATGGTCGGGTTTTAGAAGTTGGAATGGGCTCAGGATTAAATATTCCATACTACAATGTTGAGAACATAGAATTAGTTTGGGGATTGGAGCCTTCAGAAGGTATGCGAAGGAAAGCTCAACCTAATATTAAGCAAGCGTCATTTGAAGTTCGTTGGCTTGATTTGCCTAGTGAAGAAATTCCTCTTAATAGTAATAGTGTTGACAATGTCGTTCTTACTTATACGCTTTGTACTATTTCAGATTGGGAAAAAGCATTGCTACAAATGCGTCGAGTACTTAAACCAAATGGGAATCTTATTTTTTGCGAACATGGTGAAGCCCCAGATGAAAATATTCGTAGGTGGGAAGAGAGAATCAATCCTTTATGGAAGAAAATTGCGGGTGGTTGTAATCTTGGTCGACCTATACCTCAATTAATTGAGGATGGAGGTTTTAAAATTCAGAAAATTGAATCTCAATATTTACCAGGCCCAAAATTTGCTGCCTTTAATTATTGGGGCACAGCAAGCCCAGGTTGATTGAAAAAAGTAATGTCCGCTAACGACCCAAAGCAGACATTTATATATATTTGAATTACATGAACCGTTATAAAATTAATATTGGCGATCCATTTGATTTTAGAGGACCAAAAGAAATTGATTATATCTTGGTTGAGCCAGTCTCTATTGTTCATGGACCAGATACTCCTAATTGGCAAAAAGAAGATTGGATATTTAAGTTAGTGGAGCCAGTCGACTATAAAGGAGATTTAGTTGAATTTGTTACAGCATTACCAAGATATTCGGATGACAAGCTAGAGGATATTCTAATTAAAGATACTACCGTTAGTGTTGGTCGTGTATTACCAAACAAACAAATAACATCTGAAAATCGTTATAAAAGTACTGATATTGATTATTGGGCGATTGGGAGAATTTCAATTTATCCTGAATAAGATTAATTATTTTTAATGTCCGCTATTGGCCGAAAGTGGCCATAAAGAAAATTTAATTCTTTTAACCTGATTAGCAAACAAAGATTAACTAACGCTTCTATATTTATTTGCACGAATGTATGAACAAGACAATCATAACCATTGGGCTCGTCATTGTTGTCATTGGTGTTTTGTGGCCGTTACTCAGCAAGCTTCCTTTTGGAAGATTGCCTGGCGATATTGCAATTAAAAAAGATGGATTTGGTTTTTATCTCCCAATAACGACAATGATAATAGTGAGCATCGTCTTGTCAGTGATAATTTGGTTTTTTAGGAAATAATGCTTTGTTTAAATGACCGCTTTTGGCCGAAAGCGAACATTAACAACTAGTGGTGATATACCAAACCTTGTATATAAGTTTGGTGCCGGAGGGGCGGTTAAATCCTTATATAAACATCTAAATATAAGATTCTACTCGGATTCAAGCATTGAGCAAAATGATCGATCCTCATTAAAATGAGCAACATTTTGGTTGCAAGAGGGCGCTGGGTTGGAATGTTCAAGGCGATGCTTCAATTATGTCTGCTTATGATCCAAAGCGAACATTTAGCTGCTTGACTTTTTTAGTTTGTAGCTAGCAATTAGAAATATCATAGAAAGTATAAAGTATGTGCAGACAATCATAGGTCCAGTAGGCAGATCAAACAAAACTGCAAAAGATAATCCTGCAGTTATGCTGATAAGTGCAACTACATAGCTACTAATTAACTTATTTTTTCCTTTAATATTGGAAGTAGCAATTGCTGGTAAAATCAAGCTAGCAAACACGAGATATATTCCTGCAATCTGAACTGAAAAAGTAATCGCTATTGGAAATATGTAATAAAATATAGGTGAATGACTCGTGCCCCGATTGAACCACACTACCAAAATTAGTATTGATACGATTGATGTAACAAATAATTCTGGCCACCACTTCGCCCATAGAATTTGTCCTGCAAGCAATTTCTCCATTGCTTCAATGCCATGTGGGTCATTAGCAAGTAGAAGTATCGTTATGGATGCGCTTACTACAAAAACAGCACCAATCATAGCCTCTAAATGTTTAAACTTTTTTGATTCTATCCATGCAAATAACCCACCTCCAGATAAAGCAAATAATAAAGCAAGTGCAAGAGAATGAAGTTGTCCAGAATCTTGAAAAATTACATGACCTATCACAACACCCATTGCTGCAATTTGTGCAATGGCTAGGTCAATAAAAATAATTCCACGTTTTAAAACTTCGATGCCAAGAGGCACGTGTGTTGAGGAAACTAAACATCCAGCTACAAAGGCAGGTAGCAATAACATAAATAATTCTGCAGACATACTTATTTACTCACTTTGAGAAGTATTTTCAGGGTTTCATCAAATAATGACTTTAAGTCTTTGGTATTCTCAGTACCACCAACCGTATAAGGTAGCGTTACAACTGGAATGTCTGCATTTTTCGAAAGCCAGGCAGCAGCTTTGTTTTGTTGGTAGGGTGCTAATAATATTGCTGTGATGTCTTGTTGTTTGACAGATTCAAGAACGCTTTCTAAATGGGAAACTCGAGGTGGAATACCTGGTACAGGCTCAAGCGTTGTGACTCGATTTAAATTCAACCAATTCAGTAAATAAATCCAATTTTGATGGTACACAACGACATTTTTATTCTTTAATGGTTGAGCTTTTTGCTCCCAATCCTTTATATGTCGTTGCCAGTTTTTCTTGAAGCTTTCTAGTTTATTTTTAAAATACTTTTCTCTATTAGGGGAAATTAGGATTAATCGTTTAGCTAATTCTTCTGCGATAAAAACCAAATTATGAGGGTTCAAATGAATGTGTGGGTTACCTTCACCATGTACATCTCCCATGGAACGATCGACTGAATCAGATATTTCTAGCCTTTCAACGAACTCACTGGCAAGTAAATGGCCAACTTGGCCTGCTTGAACCTTAGAGCTTCCAGCTTTTTGTAAAAGAACAGGTAACCAACCTGATTCAAGTGATGCGCCAGTACAAAATACGAGCTCAGCTTTTCTCATTTTGGCTAAAAAACTAGGTTTTGCACGAAGATGATGAACATCTTGAGAAGCTTTGGATGCAGTAAACACTTTAACTTCTTCGCCACCAATTTCTATTGCAAGTGCGCCCCATTCTGGAGCGCACGCAAAGATGTCTAATTTTGCAATAGAAGACGTCGGAGCAGTTAAAAGTATGATTAGGGAAAATACTATTTTATTCATACATCACCTCAAAATGGATGGGCCGCGTGCGCACCCATGCTCATGATGTATTGTAAAGTGACTTGATGATCACGATTGTCATCTGAGAGTTCTTCCATGTTGTATTGCAAGCGCAGACGACTAAATTCGCTATTCGTCCAATCTGCCATTAAAGACAGACTATATGGATCATGGTTCTCATCATCCAGGGCACTTCCAATAAGTCCGGCAGGTACATCACCGGCATTCAATTCACTATAACGTGCACCGATGCGCCATTGAGGGTGAAATTTGTAAACGCCTTGTGCATACCAACCTGATTGATCTTCATCATAGGAAATTGGTCCAGTGCCTACATCTAAGTCATCGTATGTGCCATCTTCATCTTGAAGAAAGTATTCTGCTTGAAGAATTAATTCTTTCTCACGATTATTTCCAGTTGGGGCCCAAATATAGCGGCCATCTACGATATAAATTTTATCGTCGCCAACAAAATCCAATTCATCTTCATTACTGGATCGCTCTGTGTCATCGACTTGTAATGTCGATAACCCAAATCGCCAAGCAGCATTTTCACCCACATCACCACCGATGCGCCCAAAGGCACTCCAGGCACCGATGTTAGAATCACCTTCACCGCCACCTGGAAAATCACTCCCACGAAATAGCCCAAATCCAAGCTCTGTGTACAAATCTAAAGGTGCAATCCACGTGGTTTGAATGCCATCATCGTTGAATTGATTATTTAGAAATACGCGATAGGGTAAAGGTCGGTCAGTGAAATCATCTGCATGGCTATGGTATTCATTCAAATAACCAAGTGATGCAAAAAATCTTCCTGCTTTGGCGCTAATCCCATATGGTAATCCTATTGTTTCAATATAAGCTTCTTCCAACTCAATTTCTGTCCCATCTTCTTCAACGATAGCGATCGTTGAGCTACCTCGAAATTTATCGTCAATACTAGCTGCAAGGTTGATTTCAGTTTCATCTAATGTAAAACCTTCTGGAGCACGTTCACCTTCTTCACCCACAGCAAAGCCAGCAAATTCGGATTCTCGCTGAGAAAAACTATTGTATTTGCCCTGTAAAATTGCACCAATAGAAGGATTAAAATCATTTGAAGCAATTCTTCGTTGACCGGTTGCAGG
>CAYXVH010000125.1:0-2858 GCA_964468615.1 uncultured Thiotrichales bacterium
CTATTTGTCAACCTAATGGTGGCTCCTATCTGGAATGCCCTAACAAGGCGCCCCAGCCGACAGCCTGCTTCGCAGGCTTTCGGCTGGGCTTAATCGTTAGCTTTTAAAAGAAGCAGAGAGAAACAAACAATGAATGTCACGGTAGACACTGAAATAAATAGATCAAAGGACGTAGTGTGGAAAGCGATAACAGATATTGGTAATTGGGAATATGTGATTCCAAGCATTTTGAAAATAAGCGTCCTAAATAAACCACCGAATGGTCTGGTTGGTTTGAAATGGGAAGAAACAAGAGAAATGTTTGGAAAAGAAGCTACGGAAACTATGTGGATAACTGATTCAGACGAGAACAAGCATTATTCCACTCGTGCAGAGAGTCATGGATCAGTTTACATAACAAAATTAAGCTTGAAAGAAAACGATGGCAGCACTGTTTTAACCATGTCATTTTATGGAACTCCTCAAACTATCGTTGCTAAGATACTTTCATTCATAATGAAGCCACTAATCAACAGTTCTATTAAAAAAGCCTTGGTTAAAGATTTGCGTGATATAAAAGCGTATGTTGAAAAAGGCTAACAAGGCGCTCAAGCAGGGGCGCGAAAAAGCGTTGCGCCCCTTGGCTTAATCGTTAAGCATCCTAGAAGAGTTTTTATGAAGAAGGCGATTGTATTATTAGTTGTATTATTTTCTAGTACTCTTGCAATTGCTGATTGCTCCGCTCCCGATTTGGCGTTAGAAAAACACGATGGAAATGTATTGGGTTTTAAAGTTTTAAAATTATGGGATGATTCGAAAGGTCGAAATATAGATAAAAATTATGACACTTTGATTAAATTCGTAGATTATGACTTTTTGATATCTGCTAAAGACAAGGGCAGAAAACCCACTAAATTAAACATTGAAACAACCAATATTTCAAAAATGCTCTTGGATAAATTTAAAACTAGTACTGACCATCAAACTCATAAAGAGCAAATTTTTACAGTTTCAGGCATTGAGGCATATGACTTGTCAGGCGATTCAAAAGAAAACCTTATACTGTTTAATGTTAGTCCAGGTGCAAATGTATATTCAGGTGCAATTGGCATCGTCAATGGAGAATGGAAAACATTGGTAGAGCCAACATGCTTTTAGCGCCAGAACATTTAGAGTGTAATGCATAACAACCGGGTCGAGTTCGACGCAAAACCCTAGCGGTTTTGCGCGTCTCACACGAAACGTTATGTGCCAAGGAAACAATGGTGAACCGCGATATAGCAATTAGCCTTTCATTTGCGGCGGGGTTGGGTGCAGTCATCTGGGCAGTGTCGCCTATAGCGACTGGGTCAGCTGAGCCTTGGGATGCGGAATCTCCCTATTACTTCGTTTCCTTGTTTGTAGCTGGTGCAATTGTGGGTTTATTGTGTCCGCGGAATATATGGTCTGCATTCTTCGGTATTGTGGTCGGTCAGTTGGTTTATTTGCTGGTGTTTCTCCCTTCAGGCCCGCTGTTACCGCTAGGTGTATTATTTCTGTTGGGCTATGGGCTACTTTCACTACTAGGCGCGGCACTAGCGTCGAGGTTTAGGCGGAGTCCAGAAAATATTGGTTCCGGGGGTGGGTATGGCACATAACCATTCGTCCAGGTTGGACGGTTTCGCCGCCACTTGGCTCAGACGTTAGCATTACTTATTATGATGAGTAGCATAAAGCACGAAGAGGAATTTCAAGTAGATCAACCGATAGATATTATTTTCCCGTTGTTCAGTGCCGAAGGTGAAAAATATTGGGTTCCAGGTTGGGACTATAAAAACATCATGGGATCAACCGAACTACACGAAGACTATATATTCGTGACAGAGAATCATGATCACGCATCAAAGGATGCCATCTGGCTAGTAAAACGATATGACCCTGATTCTCATTATGTAGAGTTCTATAAAGTCGAGCCTGAAGATAAAGTAGGAATCATCGCGGTGAGATGTGACTCTATTTCACAGTCCAAAACAAATGTAAGCGTTAGCTATGAGTACATTGCATTAAGTGAAAAGGGAAACCAGTTTGTTATTAGCTTCAGGAAAAAGGACTACAAGGAATTTATTGGTGAGTGGAAACAGCTACTTGATAAATATTTTCAAGCGTAATGCTAACAAGCACATCAAGATCGCCTGCCTTTCAGTCGGGCTAGGACCTCGCTTACGCTCGGCCTCTCACGCACGACGTTAGGCAACTTTGTTGCAGAAGGCGATACAAAGCATGGTTGTTAATTTAATCAAGTATTTGTTTCCGTCAGTAGGAGCGCTCTTATTAATAGGGGGGTTCTATTGGGATAAACAAATGATTGAATTACGAAATAACAGCCAAAAAACCACTGGTACCGTAACTAAGCTCGTATCAAAGCCTACTGACTCATGGTCGAAAGCTCCTGTTATAGAATTTGTGTCAGTTAGCGGTCAGACTTATTCATTTCGTTCCAATGTTTATTCTCGTCCACCGGCGTATGAAATAGGAGAAAGTGTAGATGTGCTATACGATTCAAACAACCTAAATAATAGTGCAAAAGTGGACTCATTTATCTCAAACAAGGGTGTTTCGCTTATCCTCTTTATTATTGGCGGGGTATTAATATTTATCGGTGTGACATTTATTTATACATTTCATTTGGTAAAAGATTCTCCAGACTTGCCAGATGATCAAACGCCACCGGTCTAGACTAATGGAAACGTTGCCAAACAACAGCTCCCAGTATGCCCCTTCGGGGCAGGGACCGTGCAAACAGCGCGCGGCCCCCTTTCTGTGGCAGTTGTAGTGTTGATGTTGCTGAATGTGCAAGCACCAGAAAGTGTTATGAAATATTAGGGATTGGTATGGGCTTT
>CAYXVH010000126.1:0-3166 GCA_964468615.1 uncultured Thiotrichales bacterium
CATATTATTTGCTAAGGACCTGTAATATCGCTTACGAGCAATCTTGAACCATTCTGTAAACTCCTCATCATCAAGATAAGCAGGCCCGTATTTGAGCATATGAAAAAAATGACTGACTTTGTGGGTATCGAACTTTCGACACTCGCTAGTTATTGTCGCATCATGTCTTCGTGTATAAGTAAGGACCTGATGAACGTAGCCAAAGTCTACTCCACTTAATAAGTTAAAACAGACCTCGGTATCAGCATGTATATTTTGTTCGTTGTAAAATTTATCGCGACTTTGAACTAAATCCGAACGAATCAATATAGTTGTTGGTGAACCGAATACATCGCGTCCACCCAGCAATCGCTTACGACAAATTTCAGGTCCCGGGAATACTTGCTGTGGAAAAGGCAGGTCCACTTGATCGATTCGATTTCCATCTATACGATGGGCTCCCACAATACCCACCGATGGGTTTTCCTCTGCAAGCTCGACCATAAGTTTAATACAGTCTGGAAATAACCAGTCATCTGCATGGACAACTTTGCAAAATTTGCTGTCTGGACTGATCTGGTGAAGTGCATAATTCCAGTTCGGCATTAATGGTAGAAAAGTTTCATTTGTGTGGACTCTGATGCGAGAATCTCTTTGTGTATACTCTTGAGCAATACTCAGTGTTCTATCTGTACTACGATTATTAACAATCACATACTCCCAATTGCTATACGCTTGAGCAAGAACACTCTGTATACACTCTGCGAGATAAGTTTCACCGTTATAAACAGGAGTGACTATACTTACCAAAGGTTGTATCTCGACCATGCCCTCGTCCTTTAATTCAATCGTGGACTGCATTACCCAATTGCTCCCGATTCATAATGATTCGGGCAGGCATACCCGTAGCAATAGCGCCCTCCGGTACGTCACGTGTAACAAGTGAACCCGCACCGATTACGGCACCTTTTCCTATTCTTACTCCATCCAGTACCATTACGCCAAAGCTCAGCCAAACATCATCTTCGATGATAATCCCTCCCTTAGTTTTCAGTGGCTGTTTAGAAATTGTCCCAGACGGCAAAAACCCATGATCGTATGGATAAAACGCACAGTTAGGTGCAATTTGAACACCATTGCCGATATTAATTGAGCCCACATAAGCAGAAAATTGGCAACGTGGTTGAATATGCGTATCTTCACCTATTTTTAAGTTACCACCTTTTCCTGTCTCGATAAGGCAATCCTGATGAAGCGAGCTGCGCGTACCGATCACTACTTTACAATTTTTATCGTTTGCATAGATTGTGACACGCTCACCTAAAAACACATTAGAACCTAAGCTTAAATTACCACAATGAATAGTGGCACTGGGAGCTATATAGCCTTTCCTACCAAGCTTCGCCAAGTAACGACGTGCTTTATAGGGAGGCGCAAATAATCCAGCCATGCGCATAGCGAAGCGCCCAAACCGACTTATCCCCGCCAGTCGCATCCAAAGGCTTGCCCATGGATACTTAAACCATGCACGGTTTCGTATACGTATTTTGTTTGACATTTTTTTACTCTGTAATTAATAGCAATATTTTAAAAGCAGCTCTTAAATTTAGATGCATGACCATAAATAATTTTTTTATGATACCTTCGCTACAAACAGTTTTCCTTGGCGTTGGTCAAATTATACGAATGCAGAATTACTATATAACATGAATGAAAAAACAATCCCCAAAGTCGTCTTCATAATGGGAGCCGGGCATTGTGGTTCAACTCTGATTGATCTCATTATGGGCAGTCACTCACAATCGTTTTCTCTCGGTGAATTACAGCGAATTCACAGTTCAATAGATACGTTTTCAAAAACAACTCAAATCTGCGGAGTATGCGTCGGCCATTGTCCATTCTGGAATGATAAGGCCCAACTATCACTTCTCAAGATCTTTTATTCTAAAGCTAATCGAGGGTCAGCATTAGTATCGAAGCTAGCCCAGTGTTTGTACAACCCCTATATACTGTTGAGTAAGTGGAGCGATAAAAAAATCCTTATTGACTCCAGCAAACGTCCTGGATGGATACAACGACAACTACAATTCCCCTATCGATGGCTAGGTATTAAGCCATACTTGCTCTATATGGTACGCGATGGCAGAGCTGTTGTTAGCTCCTATCGAAGAAAATATGATGATAAAGGATTAATACAAATTACCGATCACTGGAAACAGGAAACGATTAAAATGAATCGTTTTTATGAGCAGTTCCCTTCCAATAGGCGAATAACAGTTCATTATGAAGAACTTGCAACACACCCCGAAACAGTTGTGAAATCACTATGCAAATTCCTAGCCTTAGAGTTCGAACCGGCGATGCTAAATTACTGGGCAGGTGATCACCATCATCTTTATGGCAATGGTGGTACACGTGCACTTATTTACCGCTATCGAGACCAGCAACAGCAATCCTCTCCCGAACTGCGCGTGAGGGCCGAGCGCGCCAAGCAACATTATAAATATGAATATTACGATCAGGTAGATATCTCTATCAAATTAGATGAACGTTGGCGAACTGAAATGTCAGAGAAAGACTTATCAATATTTGAAGATGTTGCAGGTGACCTAAATCGATCTCTACTCAAAGATAACTAATTGTAGCGATTCACATTTACTTCTAAACACAAACTTCTTCTCGTATTTAATATACCTCTGAATTTAATCCTGGATTGTCAATCACCATTACAAAAAATCAAATTAGATCACAAATCTAATGAAATAATTTTGCATCATACCAATACTTTGTAAGTATATTTCTACACTTCTTCTTTAAAATCGTTTACATTGCAACTAAGATAAAACTATTATAAAACCTTTTATAAATGAAGGACTTACTCCTTTTCTAGAAATGTCATATAGAGAACTTTGAATGACTACGTCACAATTCGAGTTGAAATCATCTCGTGAGTAAACCCTTACTCTACAACCAAACATTTCAATTAGTGTTTGGGCTATTGCTGCTCTTTATTGCTGGCAATGTGCTGGCTACATTCCAACAAGACAATAGTACGGGTCAAGGTTTTGTAGTGGCCGAGGCCGAGAGTGCCCATAACAACACTCCGCAGGGCAGCCACAGCTGGGTGCCAGTTTCGACGCCTGCAGGCTTTTCTGACACCGGTGCAATGCAGAGTCTGCCCAACAAC
>CAYXVH010000127.1:0-6330 GCA_964468615.1 uncultured Thiotrichales bacterium
TGACAGGTCAGCCTCTAGTAGAACAGCTACTGGAGAAGAATTACAAAGTTCGTGTGGTGGTCCGCTCTACTCACAAACTATCCTCTAAAGTTTTGAAAAACCCAAGCACTACCGTAATTGAAGCAGCCGTTCTTGATCTGACTAATGAGGAAATGACTGAACAAGTAAAGGATTGCGATGCAGTAGTGTCATGCTTGAGGCATACCTTGGATTTCAAAGGAATGTTTGGAGATCCTAAAAAGCTATGTACCGATGCTACTCGACGTTTGTGTAATGCAATTGAAGAGAATACTCCAACTAGCACCACAAAATTCATTCTCATGAACACAGTAGGAGTACAGAATTCGGACTGTGAGGAGAAGAGAGCTTGGTTCGAGCGAGCACTTCTTTTCCTTTTACGTCATATTGTACCTCCGCATAGGGATAATGAAACTGCGGTTGAACATCTATATCGAAACATTGATAGGAACAATAAGTACATTGAGTGGTGCAGTGTTCGGCCAGACTCATTAATTAATGCTCAAGTCTCACCATACGAAATTAAAGAATCACCCTCTACAGGTATTTTTACAGGTCGTCCTACGACGCGATCTAATGTCGCACACTTTATGACGGAGCTAATAGAGAATGCCGAGCTATGGAGTACATGGAAATTTAGAATGCCGGTCATTATGAACTCTTAAGATGAATGTCCGCTTTCGGCCAATAGCTGTCATTCGATTACTTCATGAAACGGGATATTTATCCAGTCTTAGTTACTCTTCAGTTGGTTCACAACTTGGACAAACATCCAGATCATTAATCTCTTGTTTTGTGTATCGAGGCACGATGTGTTGTGGACAATTCCTGTCCCATGCTTCTATATGAATAATGTAGGCACGCTCTACTTTGGCTTTGTAATCAGATACTGAGACTTGTTCTATTAAGTCAGAATCATCTTCAATTATTTCAGCTGTACCCCAAAGTTTAATACGTGCTCTATTTGGATAATCCATGAAAAAAAGACATGTTTTATTGTTATCTTCCAGATTGCCATATGAGATGTATTGTCTATTTCCAGAGAAATCTGCGAAACCTAGTGTGCGACTATCAATAACTTTTAAAAAGCCTTTAGGCCCACCGCGATGCTGAATATAAGGTTGCCCTTCACTATTAACAGTGGACATATAGAAGGAATCACGTTCTGCAATGAAATCTCTGAGTTGGTGTGTAACCGTATCTTGCCAGCTACCTCGCTGCTCCATGTTTGCATAGGAAGATCGTGAACCTTTTTGATTTTGGATTTTTTTAACCGTATCGGTAAATGCGATATCACTTATGTACTCTCTCATTGCTTCTCCAATATTTTTTGAATTTAGATAGTCATCCAATTTTTCAACTATTCATCGAATGTTCGCTTTTGGCCAATAGTGGTCATTCCTAAGCATTACTCTTTTCTAAAGTACAATTTGGTCGCGCATATAATCGATCAAGATAGTTTTGTAAGTTTTCAAACGTTTCTATTAGCTTGTAATAATTAGCCCAACTAATCGTAAATCCCATTATTATGTCAGTGACAGAGAATCGGTTATCAACAAGATAATCATTATTCTCTAACACCTGATCAACAACTGCAGCAGAAGCAGAAAATAATTTAGCATTTTGTTCAAAGACAGCAGGGATTCGTTCTTCCTTCGGTAGAACGAATGTATTTACGGCCGTATTCCAAAGCCAAGCTTCCATTTCACTCAGACAGAAACACACCCATTGGTCGTGGAGCGCACGTGGCCACGTTCCGGGTTTTGCAATAAGTCCTTTCTCAGGAAATTGATCAGCTATGTATGTGCATATTGCAGCAGATTCAATTAATGGTTTGCCATCAATTACGACTGCCGGCACTTTCCCTAATGGGTGTATCTTTTTGAGCCCATCACTACCAATTATATCTCGCCCCGAAACAGACTCATAAGTTGCGCCCACTTCAGCTAATATCCATCTGCAACGTTGTGCACGTGAAGTTGGAGCCTCGTACAAAGTTATATCCATGTAAAGCCTCTCTTATTCCTATCGTTCTAATTAGATTTATGACTCATGATGCTAATGTCCGCTTTGGGTCGAAAACGGACATTCTATTACGTCATTCTCTATCATTAATTTCAAATGAGTAGTTATAACTAGCCTTCCATAATATTCACTTCGACAATGTTCTCAGCGAAGTTTTGATAGACACTACTAACTTGTTTTGCCATCGTGTCAGGGAACACATGGAAGTCTCCATTGTTAAGCGCAGCAACTATTCCGTCTGCGACTAAATTAGGTGACTCGGCAACTTCACCAAAACCAGCATCATTTGCCATATCGGTATCGATAGGACCAGGGTGCACGCTTATTACTGAGGTACCTTGTTCACTTAATATATCGCGCAAGGCTTGAGTTATCGAATAGGCAGCCGCTTTCGATGCAGAGTAGGTAGCAATCGGGGCAAAGTTTTTAATCGATGCCACTGAGTTAAGTTGAATGAAAGCGCCACCGCCATTGGTTTTTAAAACCGATGCAAAGGCCCGCGCCATTCTAATTAACCCACCTACATTAATATCCATTTCATAATTTAGTGAATCTAGGGCATCTACATCCAAAGGTGTAGATAATTTAAGAACCCCTGCATTGTTGACCACTACCTCAACATCTTTAGCTTGTTGAGCCGCAGCGGTGATGGTTTCAGGTTTTGCTAAGTCAATTTGAATGGCCTCAACTCGATCTCCATATTGTTTAATAAGAGGTTCTGCTTTACTTAGATTTCTAACTCCTGCGTACACTTTAGTAGCACCTTTTTCCAAAAATGTTTCTACGATCGCTTTTCCTATGCCTCTGTTTGCACCTGTTACAAGTGCGGTCTTATTTTTGATGTCATAGTTAATAGTCATGGTTTTTTCCTTTTGATTAAAATGCTGTAAATTAAAAATAATCGTAGACGCAACCCATTATTGGGATACGTCTTGAATCTTGACGAGGTCACTGAGCGACTCGTAGTACTCATTACATTTTGGACAGTCACCCTTTTTATCAATCCATTCAGGGTGATCATATCGAATGGAGTCCAAAACAAATTTTTCGGCCATTAGACTCAGTTTGTTTCTTTGTTTTTTTGAAGTGTAAGTTGTGTTCATGCTCATCCCTCTAAGGAAATAATTTGAATTAAAAAAGATTAATTTATACGTTCAACTTCTATACTGGAACTATTTGAGCCGGTATCGCTGAACAGCGAGGCGTCATTTCCATCAGTAATTACTCCTTGCACTTCGGTGAGGGAGGACACGTCATTAAGATTCAACACTCTATTACTATCAACATCAACGATGTTGAAGCGATGATTGAGCGTAAATTTTGGTGAGTACAGGTTCTCGTTGTTCCTTGTATCAGCCATATTAAATGCTTTGTTTGGCGTTACCTTTCTTTGCTTTTTTAATTGATATTTTTCTTGTTGTTGATAGGTTTCAACCTGTTCAATCAACTCCAACACAGATTCATTTTCTTCTATGCCTAAAGCATTTGCATGGTTTGCGCTAAATATACTACCTAGTAGTAATAAGCTATAAAGTCCAAGCATACGTAACTTTCCCGTAGAAATTTGTAGCCTGTGAATATTTGTTTTAATGTATAACATCTTTATTTATTCAATGAACTTACGTTCTGTATTTAGTTTAATTTTATCTCTGATCGTGTTTCAAATAATTAAGAACATACGTTTACTTTCTTAAGCTTACCAATGCCACTTCACAGCGTTGTCGCTCTACGAATGCAACTTCATCAGGGTTCAAATTTCCTTCGAATCCATATACACGATCAATAAGCGGGATGACGACACTTTGTTCTCCATAACTTTTGTCTTCATTTAATAATTTTCCAATCAGATCATTTTCTTCGACTCCATTGTCTCGACTTACAGCAACCGAACTTGCAGCCTCCCCTAACCATTCACAAAATGCGGGCTCTGAAGGTCTATCCTCTGCATAACTGAGCACACTTAGGGTCAATAAGAATGTTGTAATAATTAGTTTTTTCATCTTGCACCTCATATATGTATATCTAAAGAACATCCTTGTTCATTAACCATCCATGTGTACTGGTATTAACACGCAATCATCTTAAGACATGCCGTTAATAGACGGTCCATTAAAATACTTGCCGGTATAAGACGGTCCGTTATTTAACTTGCCGCTAGAAGACATGCCGTTAAAAGACGGTCCGTTATAATACTTGCCGGTATAAGACGGCCCGTTAAATAACTTGCCGCTAGAAGACGTGCCGTTAAAAGACGGTCCATTATAATACTTGCCAGTATAAGACTGTTGTTGCTCAGCGTTATCTACTGATATGCCACCATTTGCCCATGCAAAGTTAGTTGCAGCGAGTAATACAGCGATTAATAGTGCTTTTGCTTTCATAATAAATCTCCAAAATAAATAATTGTTTAGTTTCGTTTGCATAAATTTTATTTAAAACTTTTCAAACTTATGGGTTAGTCGCACGAGGTGCACAAACCTTACAAATTTTTACAATTAATTTTTAATGTACTTAATTCAAGAAAATGTGAAAGAATATTTATGAAAGACTGGTCTTATGTTGTATAAGATGCACACGCGCAACTACACACACAAATGCTTTACTAAATAGATTTAAAAGGTAACGCGATGAATGACCGCGTATGGATTAGCGCAGGTTAGATTACTTAGAGCTGGAGAGTTTTTGGCGAATGCGCTCACGCGCGGCTGAAGAAAGACTTTCTTCGCACTGATTAAGGGTTTCGTTTTGTTCCTGCGAACCCATAGAGCGATGAAGAAATTTCAAACGCTTTGTAAAATTACAGCAAGACTTACACATCATGAGATGAAATCGCAGCCCCAGTTTCTGGCGCAGCGTTAATTTTGTATCGAGTGATTGTGACGCCAGTTCAGCGGTTTCTTTACAACTAAGCATGGTTATTGACTCGCCGCGGGACGATCAAACCAGGATACGTCTAAACATTGCTGCATCTTTTTACGAATCCTAGACAAGGTAGTCCAAAGGTTGCTTTGTGACATATCCATGATTTTACAAAGTTCGTCGGTATCGAAGCCATCGATTTCTCGTAGTAAAAAAATCGTTGCAAAACGTTGCGGCATATTATCTACGCAGCTGTGGATAGTTTGCCAAAACTCGTCTTGCTCTAATGCTTTCTCAGGCTTAGACCAATTTTTGATTTCTATATTCAATTGCCCTCTCTCGTCATAAACTTCTGCATCTACAAGCTCATTTATTTGCGCATCGTCTTCAAATTGAATTTCGCGCGACGCTTTTCGAAAATAATCGATGGTCTTATGCTTAAGAATCCCGATTAACCACGTTCGTTCCGAGGATTGGCCATGATAGGTTTTAATAGCCTGGATTGCTGCTAGTAAAGTCTCCTGTACTAGATCTTCAGCGGTCGCTTCATTTCGAACCCGCATGAATGCATACTTAAAAAGTGCATCCCCATGCTCATCAAGCCATAAAGATGGATCCGTATGATCAGTCACTATTTGCCCCAAAAAACTAAATACTATCATCCAGTGCTTTGTATCTAGAAGGCAATGTGGCTATCCTCAGTTGATTAGTCGTACTAAATGCCTAAACCTTACATAATTATTTGTTTAGAATGGTTGATTATTGAACATCCGAGGTCCTATAACAGCTATAAGCGTAGAAAGTTAGGTTACCACCTACCGTCTACCTGAGATCAATACTCTTCCTGTTATGAACGTTCGCATTCAGCCTAGAACGGTCAATCTATATGTATGTGATGTAAGATGTCTCCAATCGAGTATGACCATATTCGAATTTGGGCGCTCCGGGCGCTCCACTTAAAGTAAACATGACGCCTATCTTCAAGCAAGGCACTGGAAAAGGCGGACACGTTGACAACCATATTAGTAGTTGGGGCCACAGGTATGACAGGCCAGCCTCTAGTACAACAGTTACTAGACAGGAATCACAACGTTCGAGTGGTCGTCCGTTCACCTCACAAACTTTCGGTCAAAGTTTTGGAAAACCCAAACATAACGATAAATGAGGCAGCCGTTCTTGATCTAACTGATGAGGAGATGGCAGAACAGGTAAAGGATTGTGATGCAGTAGTGTCATGCTTGGGGCATACCTTGGATTTCAAAGGAATGTTTGGAGATCCTAAAAAATTATGTACCGATGCCACTCGACGTTTGTGTAGTGCAATTGAAAAAAATACTCCATCCAAGCCTACGAAGTTTATCCTAATGAATACAGTTGGAGTAAAGAATCCGGACTGTGAAGAGAAGAGAGCCTGGTTCGAGCAAGCAC
>CAYXVH010000128.1:0-4076 GCA_964468615.1 uncultured Thiotrichales bacterium
AAAAACCAAATTGAACAAGATTCTAAATCTGCACAAAAATATTTTAGTATCACTGCCTAGAGCGCTAAGACAACCAAGCAATGACCCAGAAAATAAACAATTATAAAGACACTCTAAATCTGCCCAATACTTCCTTCCCCATGAAAGGCAATCTCGCTCAGCGCGAACCCGAGATGCTTAAAACTTGGGAGAAGAAAAATATTTATCAGCAAATACGAGATGCGCGCAAAGGTGCAGAACGCTTTATTCTTCATGATGGTCCGCCATATGCAAATGGTGACATTCATATCGGCCATGCGGTCAATAAAATTCTTAAAGACATCATAATTAAGAGTAAAACCCTCTCTGGTTATGATGTTCCTTATGTACCTGGCTGGGATTGCCATGGTCTACCCATTGAACATCAAGTAGAAAAAAAGATTGGTAAGGCGGGAACCAAAAAAACCCATAAAGAGTTTCGCGATGCATGTCGTGTATATGCTGGAAAGCAAATAGACAAACAACGAACTGATTTTAAACGCTTAGGCATCTTTGGCGAATGGGACGAACCCTATCGCACTATGGATTTCGGTTTTGAAGCAGACATCGTACGCGCTATAGGCAGAATTTACTCCAAAGGCCATATCGTTCGTGGCTTTAAACCGGTGTACTGGAGTGTTGTCGGTGGATCTGCATTGGCAGAAGCCGAAGTTGAATATCAAGACAAAACATCTTTTGCAATTGATGTGCTATTTAACGTAGTTGATGAAAGTGCTTTTCTAAATAAGGTTCAAATTTCAGATAGTGAAGGACCTATATCAGTAGTCATCTGGACCACTACACCTTGGACATTGCCTTCAAACCAAGCAGTATCGCTACACCCTGAATTAGATTACGTTTTAGTTGAATGCGAACACAATAATACTAAACAACGCTTGTTATTTGCAGATGCACTTCATGAAACGTGTTTAAAAAAATATGAAATCGACGACTATAAAGTAGTAGGGAAATGCACAGGTAAAGATTTAGAAAATATGCAACTACAGCATCCTTTCTATAATAAGACGGTTCCGATCATTCTCGGCGACCATGTTACCACCGAAACTGGAACCGGTGCTGTACATACTGCACCTGATCATGGCGTAGACGACTTCGATGTCGGCAAGAAGTACTCCATCGGTACATTAAACCTAGTTGATGACCATGGTGTGTTTAAACAAAAAACTGAATTATTTGCTGGTGAGCATGTATATAAAGTTGATGAAAAAGTAATTGAAACCTTAATTACTAATAACAGCTTAATACATCAAACTAAATTCAAGCATAGCTTCCCACACTGTTGGCGCACCAAGACTCCTCTTATATATCGCGCTACCCCACAGTGGTTTATTAGTATGAACGCACAAAACTTACTAAGCACCGTAAACCAGCAAGTCGAAAAAGTGGAATGGATCCCTGATTGGGGTAAAGCACGAATCGAAGGCATGTTAGCCAGTAGTCCTGATTGGTGCATCTCCAGACAGAGAACCTGGGGGGTTCCGATAACCTTTTTCATCGACAAAAATACTGAGCAACCACACCCTAAAACAGCAGAATTTATCGAGCAAATTGCACAAAAAATTGAGCACGGTGGTGGCATGGATGCTTGGTATGACCTTGATATAAATGAATTTCTTGGTGACGAAGCTGACCAATATAAAAAAGTAAGCGATACATTAGATGTTTGGTTCGATTCTGGTGTGACGCATTATGCAGTTGCGCAAAAACGCTTAGGTGTAGACCTAGACCATAGTGAAAAAGTTAACCTCTATTTAGAGGGCTCTGACCAGCACCGCGGCTGGTTTCAATCTTCATTAAAAACTGCAGTGGCCATGTATGGAAACGCCCCTTATAAGCAAGTTCTCACACATGGATTTGTAGTAGATGCAGATGGTAAAAAAATGTCCAAGTCGATAGGGAATGTCGTTGCGCCACAGAAAATTTGTAACTCTTTAGGGGCTGATGTTCTGCGACTTTGGGTAGCTGCAACGGATTATAGTGGTGAATTAACCGTATCGGATGAAATACTAAACCGTACTTCTGATGCTTATCGAAGAATTCGAAACACTCTTCGCTATTTACTATCCAATTTAAATGGCTTTGACCCCGCGAAGGATAAAGTTACAGCAAATGAAATGGTAGCACTGGATCATTGGATTGTTTGCGAGACAAAATCTCTGCATTATCAAATTAAACAACATTATGATAAAGACTTTCAATTTCACAATATTTATCACCTAATACATAACTTTTGTATTATAGAGCTTGGCAGTAATTACTTAGATATCATCAAAGATCGGCAATACACTTGCCAAGAAAAAAGTCCTGCTCGCAGGTCTTCTCAAACTGCACAATATTATATAGCTGAGGCATTAGTTCGTTGGATTGCGCCGATTTTAAGTTTTACTGCTGAAGAAATATGGCAACACCTACCTGGCGATCGAAGTAAATCTATTTTTACTCAAAAATGGTATGAGGATGAGCTAGAAAATTTCAGCGTGAATGGAGAAATTACAAATACAGATTGGGATGAAATTTCAGAAACTAAAGATAATGTGAGTAAACTTCTAGAAGAGAAGCGTAATGAAAAAATTATTGGCTCTTCTTTAGAAGCAGAAATTAAAATTTGGGATGCGCCTAAGTGTATAAGAAAGATTAAAAATGATGAATTGCGCTTTGTGTTTATTACCTCTTACGCGGATATTATCGAAGATGAGAAACCACCAAACACTGCAATTAAAATACGCAATGCAGGTGCTGATTGCGAAGATTATTATGTTGAAGTAACAAAATCTTCTCATCAGAAGTGTGTACGTTGTTGGCATCACCGTGAAGATGTCAGCGCAGATAATCAGCATCCAGAACTATGTTCTCGCTGCATTAGCAATTTACCAGATGGTACAGGTGAGGCTCGTAAATATGCTTAAGTGGCTTTGGTTAACCGCATTAGTAGTAATACTGGATCAAGTCAGCAAACAAGCTGCTGTACATTTTTTAACGCCCCATGATCCACAGGCCTTTTTGCCCTTCTTTAATTTCACCTTAACCTTCAACAAAGGTGCTGCGTTTAGTTTCTTAAGTAGCGCGGGTGGTTGGCAGCGTTGGTTTTTTACTGCATTAGCTATCGGTGTTAGTATTTTTGTTTTGCTTTGGCTGAAGAAACTTAACAATAAAGAAAAACTACTAGCTGCCAGCTTAGCTTTGATACTAGGTGGTGCAATTGGCAATGTCATCGATCGCAGTATTTACGGACACGTTATAGATTTCATTGACTGGTTTTATCCATCCAGTGATGGATGCCTGCCATTCTTCTTTTCTATTAATCAAATTACTTGCCATTGGCCTACATTTAACCTTGCAGATTCAGCGATCTTTCTAGGCGCAGCATTAATGATTATTCAAGCAATTTTTTCTAAGGAAGAAACAAAATAATGGATGTATTGCTAGCCAATCCACGTGGCTTTTGCGCTGGGGTAGATCGCGCAATTGAAATTGTAGAGCGAGCACTAAAAATGTTCGGTGCACCAATCTACGTGCGTCATGAGGTAGTGCATAACAAATTTGTGGTAAACAATTTAAAAGAAAAAGGTGCGATCTTTGTGGATGAATTACACGAAGTGCCAGATGGCTCTACAGTAATTTTCAGCGCACATGGAGTTTCAAAAGCTGTTCAAGATGAAGCTAAAAATCGTGATGTGAAAGTATTTGATGCAACTTGTCCATTGGTGACCAAAGTTCACTTAGAAGTTGTGCGCTATAGCAAAGATGGGCTAGATACTATTTTAATTGGACACAAAGGCCATCCAGAAGTTGAAGGCACCATGGGACAGTACGATGATTCTTATGGCGGACAGATTTATTTAGTCGAAAATGCAGATGATGTAGCAAACCTAAATGTTAATGACACTAACAAAACGGCTTTTGTAACCCAAACTACGTTATCAGTAGACGATACCAGTGATGTAATAGATGCTCTTAGAAACCGCTTCCCGAATATTATTGGGCCAAAAAAGGATGACATCTGTTATGCCACACAAAACCGTCAGGATGCGGTTCGC
>CAYXVH010000129.1:0-12098 GCA_964468615.1 uncultured Thiotrichales bacterium
TCAATATGAGCACTCGTCATTTTTTAACATTGTTAGATTTCAACCCTGATGAATTACGGGCACTGTTAACGCGCGCAATTGAACTAAAGAAATTACTTAAAAACGGCAATAGCCATACGCCTCTACAAAATAAAACTTTGGCAATGGTTTTTGAAAAATCTTCTACCCGTACACGCGTATCTTTTGAAACAGGTATGGTACAGCTCGGCGGCCACGCCCTTTTTCTCTCCCCCAGGGATACACAATTTGGCCGTGGCGAACCGATTGAAGATAGCGCACGCGTTTTATCACGTATGGTAGACGGCGTAATGATCAGAACTTTTGAGCACAGCAATGTAGAAAAATTTGCCGCACACTCATCTGTACCCGTAATTAATGGATTGACTGATTTAGTTCACCCCTGCCAATTGTTAGCTGACATGCAAACCTGGTTTGAATATCGAGGCGACATCAAAGGCGCAACCGTCGCCTGGATAGGAGATGGCAATAATATGTGCCATTCCTATATTAACGCGGCGACACAGCTAGATTTTCAGTTAAATATTGCCTGCCCAAAAACATACAGCCCAAATGCTGATATCGCTAATACAGCCAAAGACAGAATCAAGATTACACATGATGCTAACCAAGCCGTTCAACACGCTGACCTTATTGTCACCGATGTTTGGGCTAGCATGGGCCAAGAAAATGAACAAAACGAAAGACAAAAAGAATTTCAAGCTTTTCAAGTCAACAAAGAACTACTTTCTTTAGCCAACAAAGATGCTTTATTCATGCATTGTCTGCCCGCACATCGAGGCGAGGAAGTGACTGCAGAAGTTATTGATGGACCACAGAGCGTAGTTTGGGATGAAGCTGAAAATCGTTTGCATGCCCAGAAGGCTTTAATGGAAAATCTTTTGTCTTAACTAGGGAGATCCTAATTTATATTGATACGTAATCAAAATTTTCAAAGCCTCTTAGCTTCCTAGTATCTACTACAATTTCTTTTTAGCTAACACCAACGAAAAATACTTGTTAAGAAGTTCATAATGCTCTACCTCTTGCAAGCCACTTTTTTCAAATAAATTTTTAATAGACGATTTAGTATATTTTCTACTAACTTCAGTAAGTATTTTCTCACCGTTTTCTAAAGAAATTGTTTTATCAAGTGTTGGGAAATTTATATCTTGCTCACATTGTGAAACTAGATACATTTCGATTTGCTGCAATGACTCATTATAAAGCGCCTGATGAGAAAACTTATTTAAATCAAAATTAGCACCTAACTTATAGTTTAATACATTTAGAACATTTAAATTAAATTTTGCAGTAACCCCTTCACTATCATCATATGCGCGCTCAAGAATTTCTTTGTCTTTTACACGATCCATGCCAATCAAAAAATAATCTTCCGTATTCATTTTTTCGACAATTGCTGACAAAAGCACTATGGACTCCTGCTCAGTAAAGTTGCCTATTGAACTACCGATAAACGCATAAAGAACTGGCCCTTTAAGTTTTGGCGCAGCTTGAATTGCAGGGATATATTCCCCAACAACAGATTCAACTCGCAAATTTTCATACTTATCTAGCAAGCGATGTGCAGATTCGTATAAAACCTCTTCACATACATCAATACTTAAATATGAAAAGGTGTCTAAACTTGAGTTTAGCTTAGATAATATTATTTCAGTTTTCGCAGAGGTACCTGCACCAAGCTCTGCGCATGAATTCGGTTTTACGATATCAATTATGGTTGCAACGTGTTTTTGCAACAATGTCGACTCTGTTTTTGTGGGGTAATAATCCTGCGTTTTACAGATGGCATCAAAAAGTTTTGAGCCTTCGTCATCATAAAAATACTTAGGCGGAAGACTACGCGGACGCTCAAGCAGACCCTCTTGAACATCTTGTCTCAACGTATCGGATGGATCTTGAATGGGTACTTCTTGTATTTGAAATCGTTTGCTTAGCAGAGACAGATCCATTAGATATCACTTTAAAATCAGGGTAGCATTGCAACCTGAAACAGTCTAATTAGAACTGTCTGAAAGTAGCTGTGGAATTGCAGTCACACTTACTGTGATTACAGCATTATTAACAAAGCTAAATAAAAATTAGAATTACATCCTTTAGCTTTATTTATCTTTAAACATAATTTATGAAAAATAATCTACTACTGTAAATTATTGAGGGAGGATCTAATGGAAGCATTTACATCGATTTTAAATACGCTAAGTAGTTTTATTTGGGGCCCGATCATGCTGGCCTTACTGCTTGGTGTTGGCATCTATTTAACTTTGGGCTTGAAGCTCATGCCATGGCGAAAAATTGGCTATGGATTCAAGCTACTTTTCTCTGGTAAAGCCGATAAAAGCCAAGGTGACATTAGTCCCTTTCAAGCATTAATGACTGCACTCTCGGCAACGATCGGTACAGGAAATATTGCAGGCGTTGCAACCGCAATATTCTTAGGTGGACCCGGTGCTATTTTTTGGATGTGGGTAACCGCTTTGTTTGGTATGGCTACTAAATATGGAGAAGCGGTCTTAGCGGTGAAGTATCGAGAAGTGGATTCACGCGGCAAACGCCAAGGTGGACCCATGTACTACATTAAAAACGGCTTGGGTGATAATTGGAAATGGCTAGGATTTTTGTTTGCGCTATTTGGCACGGTTGCAGCATTTGGTATTGGCAACATGGTGCAATCGAACTCGGTAGCGGATGCACTACATAGTAACTTTAATGTTGACCCTATGATCACAGGCATTGTGCTAGCAATACTTGTAGGACTCGTCATTATCGGTGGAGTTACACGTATTGGTGAAGTAGCAGGTAAACTTGTACCTGTAATGGCGATAGCTTATATCGCAGGTTCGTTACTTGTGATCTTTGCTAATTTTGGACAAATTGGAAACGCGTTTAGTCTTATCTTCTCCAGCGCATTTAGTGGCACTGCTGCTACTGGTGGTTTTGCAGGCGCTGCAGTATGGGCTGCGATACGGTTTGGTGTGGCACGTGGTGTTTTCTCTAACGAAGCAGGTTTAGGTAGCGCCCCCATTGCGCACGCAGCCGCACAAACTAATGACCCTGTGCGCCAAGGCATGATTGCCATGCTAGGAACCTTCATTGACACCATCCTTGTTTGCACCATGACAGCACTGGTGATTATTTTAACCGGCGCATGGACCAGTGGTGAAACCGGTGCATCTCTTTCAACCTTAGCTTATGGCCAAGGAATTGCTGGTGGAAACTATATTGTTACGATTGGTTTAGTAATATTTGCATTCACTACATTAATTGGCTGGAGCTATTATGGCGAACGTTGTGCAGAATTTATTTTTGGCACCGCTATTATTATTCCATACAGAATAGTTTGGGTGGTTGCAGTAATGACCGGCGCACTCATTAAACTTAATTTTGTTTGGTTACTAGCAGATGTAATGAATGGCTTTATGGCAATACCTAACTTAATTGCACTTGCATTATTAAGCCCTGTTATCTTCAAAGTAACTAAAGATTATTTAAATAAAAATTAACCCTTTAGCCATTAAAAAGTAATACGAAATGGACTTATCCAACCATAGCAAGGATGCTTTAAAAGCAATCAATAGTGCCGTCAATGCTGCACTAGAAGAAGATATAGGTACCGGAGATGTCACAGCAGCCTCTTTCAGCAATAACGAAATGGCTTCAGCGAAAGTCATTAGTCGCGAAGAGGCTATCCTATGCGGACAACAATGGTTCGAATTAACTTTTCATAAGCTCGACCCCAATATCATTATCAACTGGGAGCTTAACGATGGCGACAAGTTAGATAAAGATGCAACAGTTTGCGCTTTGAATGGGAATGCGCAAGCTATTTTAACTGGCGAACGCACTGCATTAAATTTTTTACAAACTTTATCTGGCACGGCTACTAAAACCAAAATCTATGTAGATCGAATTTCAGGTACAAATGCGCAAATATTGGATACAAGGAAAACGCTTCCGGGCATGCGCTATGCACAAAAATATGCAGTGCGATGTGGGGGTGGCGAGAATCACCGTATGGGTTTATACGACGCAATTTTGATTAAAGAAAATCACATTGCAACCGCAGGGTCTGTATCAAAAGCAGTGAACGAGGCAAAGCAAAAATATCCTACTATTAAATTAGAAGTTGAAGTAGAAAACGCTAAGCAACTAAAAGAAGCATTACAAACTCAAACTGATGTTATCTTACTCGATAACTTCTCTTTATCTGAACTAGAAAATGCCGTTGCTACAACAGATGGAAAAAAGAAACTTGAGGCTTCAGGCAATATGACCTTAGAAAATATTCGTGAAGTTGCAAAAACTGGAGTGGACTATATTTCTATTGGCGCAATCACCAAACATGTTCAAGCAATAGATTTCTCGATGCGTTTTACATCTGAGTAACTTTTTTCGCTTGTTGCCAAAATTTCTCTAGCTCTTCTAATGAATAATCAGCTATATGCTTACCTTCGGACTGAACTTGCTCTTCCAAATGCTGAAATCGTTTAATAAATTTTTTATTGCCTTTGCGTAAAGCATCTTCAGCATTGACATGTATATGTCTACTAAGATTAACAACGGAAAACAATAAATCACCTAACTCTTCTTCAAGAGCCTCTTGTTTGTTATCAGTATTAATAACTTCTTTTAATTCATTTAATTCTTCTTCTACTTTTTCTATTACTCCAGAAATATCTGGCCAATCAAATCCGACACTAGATACACGATTTTGTATTTTTTTTGCACGTAGCAATTGCGGCATAGCAACAGGAATATCACTTAACAAACTGACCGAAGTATCATCTTCTTTTTCACTACGCTCTTGCTGCTTAATTTTCTCCCAATCTTTATTATTCTTATTTTGTTTATCGAAAACATGAGGATGACGACGTACCAACTTGTCACAAATATTGACCGCAACATCTTCTAGATCAAATAGGTTTTGCTCTCTCGCCATTTGCGTGTAATAAACAATTTGTAATAACAAATCGCCCAACTCATCTTTAAGTTGCACAAAATCTTGCTGATCAATGGCCTCGGCAACCTCATACACTTCTTCAATCGTATACGGCACGATAGAGGCAAACGTCTGTTGGATGTCCCAAGGACAGCCATTCTCAGGATCACGCAGCACCTGCATGATGTCGAGTAAGCGCAGTAAATTATCCATCGGTCAGTGGGCTTAAATTGAAGTTTGATAGGAGTTTATATATTAGTAATTAATAATATTCTTATTAAAGGAGTATACTGCTTTGAAATTATTCCGTGCTTCTATATATATCAATACGTTCCGAGAACTTCTGAAACCACTTTTTTTGTATAGTTATGTGAAATTTGTCATACTATTATCATGATATTCGAATGATAATGAAATGACACCACCCGAAGAGAAAAGACCCCAAAATTCAGCCCTATTGCAAGTAAGGATATCTCGTGATCTACGTGATGAATTTATGCGCCAGGTTAAAGATGAAGACGATAGCGCTTCACGCCTAGTTAGGCAGTGGATACGGCAATATATAAAAGCAAATTCACAAGAAGATTTATTTAACACGTGATTCGAACAATTGACAAACGCTATAAAAATAAGATGAGCGCAAATCACGCACATAGCGATAGCGATACGAACCAGTTTTCGAATATGGCAATAAAAGTATCTTTAGTTAATGTTGGTAAAGATCTTTGGACGTATCTTTGTCGCCATACCCCACCACCACTTGCAATTTCTAACTTAGCAAATGAACAGCAATTAACGAACATTCTCCATGATGGTCATATCGATAGCAAAGTCATAGTGCTTGGCCATCATATAAAAGAACCTTTACAAGTAATCAACTGGATTCTTGAACACGACACAACGATTAAAATCTTTTTACTACGCAAACCCACTGACTTTGATCTTATGGATCAAACCATCCAAGCTTCTCCTGCACTAGCAAAAGATGTTGAAGTCTGGTCAACAGCAAATATTAAAGCGTTACCCGCGGCATTAAAAGGTTCATTAGATGACCCCAACACAGATCAAGACAAGCTAATTGAATTTGATGCTTCCCGGGAAACTGAACCAGAAATTATTCCAATCAGCACTACACTGAATTCTGAAAATAAGCTTGATACTATATTAGAAGTTGCAGCAATTGGCCTACTAAGTATTGACGAAGAAGACACTATCGTCGAACTGAATAGCACTGCTGCGAAGTTGTTAAACCTTGATGAGCAAGATTCATTGGGCACACCGCTGTCATTGATTTTCACGCAATCCGAAATTATCAAGCTGCATCATATTATTAACACTTCCGATGATAATTCAGAAGAAATAAATCCAGAAATAAAACTTATTAGCTTGGATGATTCAGTTAAGTTCTTTCGAGTATCTGCTTTCAACGACGATGATAAAGATCAAGCTGTTTTTAGTTTAATCCTACAAGACATTACCGAAACATCGATTACCGAAAATAAGCTTGAACAAGAGAAACAACGCAACCGCATCACTTTAAAATTACTTAAAGACGGCGTGATTGCGACTGACATGAAATGTCTAGTTGAGTCTATGAACCCTGTTGCTGAAGGCTTAACAGGCTGGCCAAGTTATGAAGCAAAAGGCAATCATATTGATACTATCCTTAAGTTGATTGACGCCACCACAAGAGAACGCATAACTAACTTAGGTAAAGACTGTCTAGATACTGGCAAGCCAGTAGAATCAGAAAGTAATCTTATTTTGTTAGACCGATTTAACAATGAGCATCCTATTGAATTATCGGTAACACCAAGCAGTTCATTAAATATTGAAACAGGAGGTTTAGTCTTAATATTTAAAGATGCCTCTGAAACAAATCGACTCACACAAGAAATCAGCCATCAAGCTTCTCATGATGCATTAACTGGGCTGCTTAACAGACATGAATTCGAATTACGCTTAGATGGTGCAATCTCCAGTGCTGCAACCCATGATGTTCAACATGTTTTGTGCTACCTAGACCTTAACCAATTTAAAATCATTAACGCACAAGCTGGGCACACAGCTGGAGATATCGTTCTTAAGCAAGCTGCAGAACATATGAAGCAACATATGCGCAGCATTGATGTGTTCGCACGCTTAGGTGGCGACGAATTTGCTTTGCTACTAGTTAATACCACAGCAGATCAGGCCAAAATTCTTGCACAGAATCTAATTAATACAATTCGCAATTCAACTTTTAAGTGGCGGGATCAACATTTTGAAATTGGCATAAGTATTGGACTCATCACTATAGATAAATATTCGCAAGATTCTGCCCATATGTTAACGCGAGCAGAACTAGCATGCTTCACAGCAAAAGACCACGGCAGAAATAAATTACACATTCACAGAAAAGAAGACGATGAGTTAACACGTCGACATACCGAGATGATGCGTGCAGCAGGAGTAACCGGAGCACTACAAGAGGATCGTTTTCGAATTTATTGTCAGCCAATAGTTGCGTTATCGCCTAAAAATAATGAGTCATTACATTACGAGCTACTGATACGATTAACCGACCCGCAAGGCGATTTAATTATGCCTGCTAGCTTTATTCCTGCAGCAGAGCGTTATGGTTTAATGACCAGTCTTGATCGCTGGATGATTAGCACTGCTTTCAATAGTTATAATGATACTTTTGGCAAAGAATCCGGCGTGCAAATTGCGATCAACCTATCTGGCAATTCACTAAATGATGACACATTGCTCGATTTCATCAAAGGTGAAATTACTGAAACGGCCATAGAGCCTTCAAATGTTTGTTTCGAAATTACTGAAACGGCAGCAATCAGCAATTTAGATCAAGTTAGTCAACTTATATTAGAGCTTAAAAGAATTGGTTGTCGATTCGCATTAGATGATTTTGGCAGTGGACTTTCATCATTTACCTATTTAAAGAATCTGCCAGTTGACTATTTAAAAATTGATGGCAGCTTCGTGCATGACATGATTGATGACTCTATTGATCACGCCATGGTGGAAGCAATCAATCAGGTAGGTCACATAATGGGCATTGGCACTATTGCTGAATGTGCTGAAAGCGAAGAAGTCGTTGAGATGCTGCGCGAACTCGGTGTCGATTATGCGCAAGGCTACGCAATGGGCGCTCCTGTTCCAATTGAAGGTTTGAAGAAGTTAAGTTAAGCCATGCCTATTGCACCACATATCGAAGAAGAAATTACTGAAGTTGACACCCTGCGCAACAAATTAGAGTCGCTAGTACATGACGCGCGCAGAAATGAAGTCACGCTACGTAAATTTCAAAGCTTAGAATTAAGATTGCTAAGTTGCAGCTCACTTGCCGAACTTATGCAACTCATTGCTCACAAAAGTAAATCTACATTTGGTTGGGACGTATTGACGATCATATTGCATGATGAGCATCAGGACATAAAAAGATTATTACGTGATGTCGGCGAAGACACTAGCCGCTATCCAGAACTTGTTTTTACCAATGACACCTTACAACTTAAGAAATTTTACGGAAGATACAAAAAACCTCTACTAGGTTCATTTGACGGCAAACTACATGAAGATTTATTTTTAACAGATCGCAAGTCCCCGCGCAGTGTAGCGTTGCTACCGTTATTTCGTAAAAATAAATTACTTGGCAGCCTTAACCTAGGAAGCTTTCAAGCAGGTAGGTTTAACAAACAAGATGCTACCGATTTTCTCGAACATCTTGCAGCTGTTTTAGCAACTTGCCTTGATACTACGATTGCACAAGAAAAACTTAAGCAAGCCGGCTTAACCGATGCATTGACTGGCGTTAACAATCGAAGATTCTTTGATCAACGCCTCAGTGAAGAAATATCGCGTGCGCAACGTCTACAATCATCTGTCAGCTGTTTGTTTATTGATATCGATCACTTCAAAGTAGTGAACGATAGCTTTGGACATGAGACTGGTGACAGCGTATTAACTAAGGTTGCCGAACTGATTCGCGCACAATTGCGCAATATTGATGTAGTAGCACGATACGGTGGAGAAGAATTTGCGGTACTACTTGAACAATCTGGCCAGGATTGGGCTGAAGATGTAGCTGAACGAATTCAACAAAGCATTGAAGAAACTACTTTTGTGAAAGATGAAAATTGCTCTTTAACCGTTTCCATTGGTGTTTCTACCATCGAAAAACCTAATACGAAACAAAATACTTTTGACCTCGGTCGAGAGCTGCTTCGTAAAGCAGATAAAGCTCTTTATCAAGCTAAACAAGATGGCCGCAACAAAGTAGTGCTACATAGCACTCTGTAAATTTCACCTAATTTAATCAATCTAATCCTTGTTAATCTAAACTAGGAAATTCCCCAAGTGGCCGTTTAAACGTAAACGCTGTAGGTTCTTTTACTAATTTTTCTCTTACTTGTTTTTCATTTCCTCCCAACAAGCTAAACGGCAAGGACACTACATATACGGCGGAACCAACCACGCTTGCGACCAAGCCAATTGGTCTCGCGACAATAACATCTGCAACCATAGCTCCAGCTGATCCAGATTCGATATAGTAATTTCCATGATAGTGGCCATGAAATGCATACGAAGTATCACTCGCACAAATCCCCGAAGCCAAAAATAAGCAACAGAAAAGTAAAGCAAATAAAGATGTTTTAACATTCATATTGATATCTCCACACACTTTATGATCATTTAAATACTTAACTTAATCATTGGTATTTGCATTACAGCTTAGAGCGGCCAATAATTAACCCTTGTACAAATAGTAGCTTACTCGCACACGCATAGTTACGCATAACAAAATAAATATGCTGTTTATTTTATAACTCTCAGAGTTATCGAGATATTTATAACAATAATTTATAAAAAACATCTTCATTAAACACATAATTTATATTTATTGAACTACAGCACACAAATCAGGAGATTAGCGCTTAATTTTTTTGCACAACGGCCGTTACTTAGAAGTGTATAAAAAGGCAAACTCATCGAAAGATGAAGACGCAAAGTCACCGGTCTAAGGATTCTAGCCTACTCAACGTGGGACTCTAAGTGAGACTCTCCGAGAATGAACGCAAGAATCTATGGTAGCGGGACCGCCAGTAAACATGGATGTGTATTCATCGAGCAGGTATTCATGCTCATCTGAGTGGTCTTGTTAAGCCGTGGACGTGCAAACGGAAAACATATGCACCATTCAACCACACAATATTATTCAAATAAGATTTGTTACTTACTAAAGTATTTGCTCGCGAGTATTTTAGTAAGTCTTTTATCTAACACTGCTTATGCTGCATCACAAGGTAAGCTTGGTATTCAGTCTTCTGCATCCGTTGATATTTCCGTTACTGTAAATCAATCTTTAAGTGCAGTGAGCCCTAATGAATTAATGCTCAACAACTCTAATCAAAATGGATCTGCAAGCATGCCATTTTGCATCGCACACCAAGGGTTCAAGAAAAAAGCGAGCGTACCCTACGAGTTAGTTGTTGATAGCTTAGTATCACCTCATAAAGACCAACAGACTCTTCCATATAAAATATATTTAGAAGATAAGAATAAAAGCAAAAATAAATTACTCCTAAATAGTGGAACAACGATATCTAAACAAAGCACACTCAATATAAGTGAACAGGTAATTGATGAATGTGCTAACAATGGTCTTAAATTGTCCATTGAAAAATTTACAAACGAAAATAAAGACACACCAAAAACTGCGGCAGTAGGCCTGATGATTCTATTAGTCAGCCCAAATTAGGCAATTATCAAACTCAGTTGGGCGCTAATCTTAAGAATATACTTTAATATTATATCTCGTTAGAGATATTATCTATGAAACTCTCGTAATAAATTTCATCACAAGTCTTAAAACTTTAACCCCACTATGTATAATCGAGTGCTCCATTTTTTACATGCTCGTCAATAATAAAAGTTATAAGGTCGAGCTCTATAATTTTCATATAAACCAAGGAATTACAGATGAGTACGACAAATGATGCCCTAGCCAAATGGGTAGAAGAAGTAGCGGCACGAACACAGCCAGACAATATAGTTTGGTGCGATGGTAGTGATGCTGAATACGATCGCATGGTTGATCAGATGTTAGAAACTGGAACACTGACTAAACTTAACGAAGAAACTCACCCTAATTGTTACTTACACCGTTCAGATCCATCAGACGTTGCACGTGTTGAGCATTTAACATTTGTATGTTCTAAGAGTGAAGAAGATGCAGGTCCAAATAACCATTGGATGGACCCTGCCGAAGCACATAAAAAGATAGATGCACTTTTTGACGGCTGTATGAAAGGACGCACCATGTATGTAATCCCGTATTGCATGGGCCCAATTGATTCACCACTTTCTCGTAATGGTGTTGAAATTACCGACAGCCCTTACGTTGTAGCCAACATGAAAATCATGGCACGTATCGGTACACCTGCATTAAATCGCATTGAGAAAGACGGCACGTTTGTTAAAGGCTTACACTCAACGGGTGACTTAGATCCAGAAAGACGTTTCATCATGCACTTCCCAGAAGAACTCTCTATTAAGAGTATTGGTTCTGGTTACGGCGGTAATGCATTGCTAGGTAAAAAGTGTCACGCACTTCGTATCGCAAGTTGGCAAGCACGCACTGAAGGTTGGCTTGCGGAGCACATGCTTATTGTTGGCTTAGAAAATCCACAAGGTGAGACTCACTACATTGCATGCGCATTCCCTTCAGCATGCGGTAAAACCAATCTTGCAATGTTAATTCCACCAGAGCAGTACAAAGGCTGGAAAGTTACCACGGTTGGTGACGACATTTGTTGGTTACATTTACGTGAAGATGGTCGTTTATGGGCAATTAACCCAGAAGCAGGTTACTTTGGTGTGGTACCCGGCACTAATGAGCATTCAAACAAAAATGCCTATGACACGTTAAAAAGAGATGCAATCTTTACCAATGTTGGAACTACTGCAGATAACCAACCGTGGTGGGAAGAAAAAGATGACGGCATGGAACCTGCAACCGATTGGAAAGGCAACCCTTACGATGCAGACGTAGGTCCAGCAGCACATCCTAATTCTCGCTTTACGGTTTCAGCAAAAAACAACCCTGTTTATTCACCAATGGCAGATGATGCAAATGGTG
>CAYXVH010000130.1:0-3628 GCA_964468615.1 uncultured Thiotrichales bacterium
TCACCTAATGGTTCAACACTTCCGGACAAGTTATTTTCGCCCACAGTTAAGTTTGCAAGTCCAACAATGAACATATACTTGCCACTAACTTCAACATCTAAAGTGCGTTCAAAATCAAGACCATTGGCGTCGGTAACCTCAACTAGCATTTGATGTTTGCCTAATGGCAAATGCTGTTCTAATACGAACTTACCTTCTTCATCAACAATCACTTTCTCGCCATTCACTGTAATCGTGTAATCCTGATCAAGATCAACACCATTAACACGTACACGAGACCCAGCTAATGGAATAGTCTGACGCAGTAAATTCGATTCGCCATAGCTTGTTAATGCAACTTCTTCCTGATCTTCTTCAAGCTCGCGCCTTTCAACTTTGATGATTAACTCATCAGTAACCGTCAATGCACGTGGAACGGTTTCATCCATACGACCTTGTTTATCAAATACACGCAATACGTATAATAAGCTTTCACCTTCTTCAAAATACTTCTCATCAACTGATTGAGCTTGCCACTCAACAGTATCGGTAAATGCCAACTTATCGCCTGATAGGGTCGCAATTGGTTTAATTAAATCCCGATCATTGTTTGCATAAACGGACAATTCCCAACGATCGATAAATGCAATGTAGTTACTGTATAGCGTAAAGTTAACTGGATCTTTTACTTCCCCACGTTTAAGAATAACTCCACCCTGCGCAATTGCGTTTAAACGTGGATCGAGTGTTGCAGGATCTTCCACCGCCCATATTGCGCCACCATTTGGAATTTCAGATTCACGTTTAATAATTGGCTCTGATGTAGGAGTGTAATCAATTTCCACCACAGTCTTGGTATAACGCTCGTCGTAAACTACATCGATTTCGGTGCGACGATTCTGCGCTCTGCCAACTTTTGTCTCATTTGATGCAATTGGCTTTTCAGCACCATGCTCTACTACTGTAATCATGTCATCACTGAGTGTTAGCTCTTGCTGCAATATTTTTGCTACTTGTTCCGCTCGCGCTTGCGCTAAGCCATGATTGTCCCCAAACCTCGCTTTTGTTTTTGCTGAAAGCTTTCGACTATCCGCATGACCCGAAATACGCACAACTACTCTCTCTTTATTTTGTAATTGAGAAATTTCTTCTCGCAAAGTACCAAGTGCAGTTTGTGAAATATTTGCTTTGCCTGAGTTAAAGAAAATTGGATCTACCACATCTTTAATTTCACGCGTTTCTACCACCTCAACTTCTCGCTCGACACGTTTCGATGCGCCGTAGCTTCTTTCAGTCATTACCGCTTCTTGTGATGGTAATTTCACACCGAAATTAAATTTACTCATTAATGCTTGAGTAATCCGTAATACGCGCGGATTCTCTGTTGTAAACTCACTACCTTCAGGCAAGGTTGCTGGATCTACTTTAATAATAAAGTTTCGGCCACGTTCCCAACGTCCGCCATCAATGTCTGCCAAGTGATAGCGTCCATATTGATCTGTTTCAACTATCAAACCTTCAACCGTTGCGAGACGCACCCCCGGGATACCAGCTTCTTGAATACCATGGTTAGTAATCGTAATAACAAACTCTTCGCCATCACGCACCGTGGTGATAGTAAGGTCTTGTGCCGTTAAGCCTTTACGCTTTTCGCCCTTGTGTTTTTCTTGCACATTACCGTCGTTATCTACTTTAATTGCCGTACCTTCAGCACTTTCGACAACAAAACTATTATCACCTTGTAGATTAAGCGGCATGCGCACCACCATTTGATTCTCTTCTATTGAATCAAACTCACTTCTGCGGCCTTCTACTATCCCAAGATCGTGGCCATCCCAACCAAAGTATTCACTCTTAATAGTTACTTTTGTGGCATGTGCGCTGTCTTGCCAGCCATCTTCATCACGATCATTAAAGACTTTACCGATGATAGTGGTCTTTTGCAGAATAGGGTCTTGAATAACACGAACGGTGGCACTCGCTTCATTACTAACATTTACGCCACCCACACCCGCAATACGCGCAGTGTTCACATATTCACCCTCAACCACACCAGAGCTAACACGTAATAAATAACGTATCAGTTGAGCTTCATTGACTGGTATATCAATATTCTCAAATGCGATTGGATCTGAGCCAGATACGGTTACGGCTGATTCAATATCATCCCCAGTGTTAATAATTCCGTCTGCTCCAGCCGTTATCAATAATGCAGAGTCATTCACATAACTAAAGCCACCAGGAATATTATCGACAACACTTGTACCGTTGAAAGCGGCGCCTGAACTATTTTCGATTTGCAGTGTGTACTGAACAACATCACCAATACTAACTTCATCAGGTGTCGCTGTTTTTGTAAGTAACACTGGTGCAGCTATCGCAGCACAATTGGTTAACGGAATATTGTTATCAATAATAAACGGATCACCCGCTTCAATAACAAAACTTGTATACCAAGGCACATTCGTTGCTGCACTAAAGTCGGTAAGGAACCCACTGCTACCTGCTTCATCACCACCTAGCACTGTTGGATTAGGTCCACCAGTAGGATCAAACAATGTTGATTCGATTCGTGCAGTACTTAAAACAGTTCCCGGTGGAACCGTTACATTCATTGTGTAAGTATCATTACCATTAAAGAATGCTTGATACCTTCCCGTTGAACCGTCCTCAATTAAATTAACAGTACCTGCGCCTGCTGGAGTAATTGCTACGTTACCACCAGGTATAATTTGCCCTGTATCTTCACAGTAGAAATAACCAAGCGGATCAAAATCGTTACAATCTGAAATACCATCGCCATCTCTATCCGTTGCACATGATTCAATTACATCATTAATACCATCCCCATCTGTATCGCCGATTACCGTTAAAGTATCTGCTGCGTCTAGTGGATTAGAACCAAAGTTTGTTTGCAATGAATTTGCTGGACATAAATTAGTCGAAACACCAACTGTAGTTGATGTAACATCTACCGCTATATCACAACCTCCCGCTGGGACAGTTGATCCCGTTGCATATCGTACTTGCGTCACTGTTGTAATATCGATTGCATCAGGACAAGTAGTAGCTGCATTAACTGCAACAGCAGTCATGCCTGCAGGCATTGCATCTATAAAATCTGCTAGTAATAACATAGGTGTTGCGTTAGGATTACCTAATCCCAATGTAACCGTACTGGTTTGTCCAATAACAATTGTATTTGCAGAAAAACTCTTTGATACAGTTGGCGTCGCATCATCATTCTGGATCGTGCCTTGACCTTGCGCATCATTGATCGTCGCATTCACCGGCGCACTTAAGTTCACCAAGAAGGTTTCATCTAATTCAACCGTGGTGTCACCATTAACTTGTACAGTGATCGTAGCGCTGTTCGTACCCGCGGTTATGGTGCCGCTGCCATTGATAACTTGTACGTAGTCGTTGTCCACCAACGTCGCCGTACCATCCGCGGTGTTAAAGGTGAAGTCGATGTTGTTCGCCGCATTGCCGCCGCCGTCAACACTCACGGTAAATTGATACGCCGTGGTGCCCGGACCATTGCCTTCCACTAACGTCACATCATTGAAGCTGATCGCCGGCGTGGCGGTTAAGGTTTGTGTATCGCTGTCGTTCGCCGTCGCACCTTCGTTACTGTTCACCGTCGCCG
>CAYXVH010000131.1:0-13192 GCA_964468615.1 uncultured Thiotrichales bacterium
TCTTCTTCTATTTTTTTATCAACTTTTTCTTGAATCTTTTCTTTCTGTTCTGCAATTTTCTCTGAAGAAGTGCATTTTAATAATGCTTCAGTATCCAAACCATATTTTGGACTCTCAAAAGGTCCTTTTATAGTAACAGGAATGCCACATTTTCCCGACTCCTCGGATAAGCCAATTGAAATTTTATAATCGGCTTCTGATTTTGCAATGTTTACTTTACCCTCACCTTTTGCATGAATGAGCGGGGTATTCAACGTGAAATCTTTGTTGTCTGATAAGCCATTAGTGATATTAAACGTGCCAAATAATTTATCAAACACCAACTCTTCACCACTTGGCTTAGCGTCACGCCGCTTCAGCAATGCCGCAGCTTTTTCCACTTTGGCCGCGAGCTCAGCATCACGCAATGCACCATTCGCCGCATTTAAGTTAACCTTGCCCCCCAACGCGCGTTTAAGCTCCGCGATACTATTGCCACCTGTATTAATATCCAAAGAAAGATTGCTCACACCACGTATATAGGCTTGTTCTTCACCTAAAAAATCAACACTAAGTTGATCAATTTGCACGCCTGCTAAGTCTGTAGCAAGTGCATATTTAGGTATGTCACTACGCACATCCACACTCGCCTTACCTTTCATAGTCCCATCATAAAGATTCATCGACATCGGAGTGACTTGTAGCAAACCCCCCTTCGCTGTAACGGTAGCCTTAACATTCGTCATGGTCATACCAGAAACAATCAGTTTACCTACTGCTATGTCGCCATTTACTCGCATATCTCTCAGCGTTTTAGTCGGCAATTCAATCGGTTCATTTTCATCTACTGGGGTGCTTTCCGCTTTCTCTTCTGCGCTAGAAGTAGGCAATAATTTATCTAAATCTAACAATTCTGAAGCTAAAGAAAATTTAACATCCGGCTTACTAAACGATTTTACAGAAGCATTACCTGTCAGCTGAGTGTCTAACATCGAAACCACAAGTGACGAAAGGCTCAGTGCTTCGTTTGCAACGTCCGCATCAATATTTGTTTGCATCGAAACATCTAATTTGCCTTCTGGGAAAGCATCGCCCGTGCCTGCAATTTTAATATCCGTATTTTGCATTGAATATTTTTGCGTAGAGAAGTTACCACTAACATTAGAAGTGAGATCTAAATCCATTGCACCATTCGGAAAAGATTCCCCCGTGCTGTGAAGTTTTATATCCAATCCTTGTAAGCTTAAGGTTTGTGCTTTTGAGTCAAACAATGCTTTGGTAGCAACCACTAAACTCGCATCCATCACAGGTGAAGCATTTTTCAGCGTTAAATCCATTTTTACATCGGTTGCTTTCCCGTCTCCCAACTCGCCTGTAGTTAAGTTAAAGGGAGAAATTTGAATTTTGGTGCCGGCTTGGTCGTCTTGCCAATGCAGTTCTGCATCGGTTATTTCAATTCCATTAATCACCACATCTACTTCAGGAGTCCCAGAACTTTCTGCGGATGTTTCTTCACTTGTTGTCTCGTCAGGAATTAAGTCGTCCCAATTGGTTACTCCTTGCGAATTTTTATGCAAGTTCATTTTGAGACCATGTAAAATTAACTTCGAAGCTTCCACCTTGCTCTTTAGTAAAGGTAATACTGCAACACTTATACTTACCTTACCTACTGTAGCCATGGGTGCATCGCCAAATCCAGGCGCGTTTCCAAAGGTTGTTTGACCCAAACTAAGACCTAATGGCCACCAAGAATTCTTAATATCACCTGAAATAACCAAATCTCTACCTGTCGCTTCTTTCGTCTTGCTTGCAATTAATTCTTTATAATTATTCAAGTCTAAGGTACTAAGAAAAAATGCTCCGCCACCGATCACCACTACGATCAATAAAATAATTGCGATAAATAAATATTTAATTATTTTCATCATCGTTCTCCTAAAAATTCTTATTGTTATAATTTAATGGACAATTTACAAAACGAGAAGTTTAGGCCTTGCGCGCCCATGTGCCTGATTTACCACCGGTCTTACTTAATAATGAGATGTCTTGCAAAATCATACCTCGATCTACCGCCTTGCACATGTCATAGATCGTTAACAATGCGACCTGCACGGCCGTCATCGCTTCCATCTCAACTCCAGTTTGCCCTCGTGTTTCTGCGGTCGCTTTACAATAGATCGCTGCCGGGGCTTCTTCAATATGGAATTCAACTTCGACTGAAGTTAACGCCAAGGGATGACATAACGGCACTAATTCTGAGGTTTTCTTCGCACCCATAATGCCCGCTATTCGTGCAATGCCTAATACATCGCCTTTTTTATGGCCACCCGTTTGCACCAACTTCAAGGTTTCTGCTTGCATACGAATGCGCCCATCCGCAACCGCAATGCGATGACTCACTGGTTTTTCCCCCACATTGACCATGTGGGCTTCACCTTCTTTATTAAAGTGGGTTAGTTTGCTCATGTTAGGTAAATGGTACCATTTCAGATCGGTTTGCAGACAAAGATTTCGAGGTTAATATTTAGAGTATGTCGGTTCACGTTAAATACTTTGCTAGTTTGCGAGAGGCTATTGGCCGTAGCCACGATGATATACCGTTTACAACTACCATCACGGTTACAGAAGTATGGATGCATGCCACCCAGAGCATGCAAAAACCTGATCACTTGTTAGTTGCAGTCAACCAAGAATATGCAAGCTTTGATAAAGAAGTTTGTGATGGAGATGAGGTTGCATTTTTCCCGCCGGTAACGGGTGGCTAATTATAAACGCGATAATCACGTAGTTAATGCCGGCAACGGTTTTACTTTTTTCGGGTTTGTATTTGCATTGGGTTGATTATTATCTAGAGGACTTTGGATTAAGGGCCTTTTCGTATTACTAACCTATATCCCAGTATATTTTTTTCACTCTGTCGTGATAACTTCTTTAATGTATGCAAAGAAGCTGCCAGAGCTTTATCTACTCATACCGACTCTATTGCTAATATTGATACATCTCTATGTAGGGTTTAAAGGCAATCAATGGCTAAAAACTTCTCTTGTTCGTAAAGGTTATGAAAGTTACTAAAAAACTTTTACTGAATTAATAAAAATAAACCGCGCGAATCTCGTTGAACATTCAGTAACATTGCATCCGCATTTCTTTTAATAGCCGTTTTCATATCACCAATACTTTTTACTCGTTGTTTATTCACACTAAGAATAATATCGCCTTTACGCAATCCAGCTGAAGCTGCTTTACCGCTAGCACTTAGCACCTCTATTCCAGATATCGATCCCCGCGAAGTTTCTTCTCTAACCTCACCAAACTCTGCGCCCGCTAAACGTTTACTGAGTTTTACACCTGCCACACTTTTGGTTACTTTATCTTCAACCGTTGCAGTTAAGGTACGCGATTTACCGTTACGTAGTACTTCAATTTTTACACGGCTGCCAATTCGTAACAGGCCAATTTCATTTCGCACCCGTCCTGAGTTTTGAACCTCTTTACCGTTAACTTCAATTATTACATCCCCGACTTTCATTCCAGCCTTGTCAGCCGGTGAATCAGCCTCGACGCGCGCTACGACTACACCCTTATTACGCGTAATTCCAAAGGCTTGCGCCAACTCAGGCGTTAAATCTTGCGCACTAAACCCTAAACGCCCACGTTTAACTTCACCGTGTTCAATAAGCTGTTGCATAATTTGCTTTGCCATATTCATTGGAATGGCAAAACCAATACCAACATTGCCGCCGCTAGGCCCATAAATTGCTGTATTAATTCCAATCAACTCGCCACGTAAATTCACAAGTGCACCACCCGAATTGCCAGGGTTAATCGATGCGTCAGTTTGAATAAAATCTTCATACGATTCAATACCCAGCCCACTTCGACCTAAGGCACTAACAATTCCAGAGGTAACGGTTTGACCTAAACCAAATGGATTGCCTATAGCAACCACGAAATCTCCTTGTCGCAAAGCATCAGAATTCCCTAAAGAAATTTCTTTTAGATTTGTCGCATCAATTTGAATCACTGCGATATCTGCACCAGGGTCTTTACCAATCACTTTTGCATCAAAACGTTGGCCATCTTCCAAGGTCACCACAATATCTTGCGCTTTATCAATGACGTGAGAATTGGTAACCACATACCCATTGCGCGCATCAATAATCACCCCAGAACCTAATCCGGTTGTGCGGCGTTCACGCTGTTGTTGCGGAACATCAAAAAATCGTCGAAAAAATGGATCATCAAAAAACGGGTCTCGAACCACTACTTTTCCAGTAGTAGAAATATTTACTACAGAGGGTGTAGTACGCTCTAGCATGGGCGCTAGCGTTGGCAACGGTTGGCCGTCTACGCTATTGGGTAAGCCAGCAAAAACATTGGTAGAGCTTAACAACAGCGTTAATAAGATAAAGCTGCGAATGATAGGTAACTTCATATTGAACAATTGTTATTGGTTATTCTTACAAGTAAGGCGTTATTATACGTATAAAGATCCCTTAGATTATAAAACTCATAGCATAGCTTCTAGCTAGAGTTTTTGGCGTGGATCAAAATCAAATCGCTTCTCCATATCCTCAAAATATTCTTTATCTTCTTCTGAACAATTATCTGGCATTACAATCTGCAACGTTACAATCTGATTGCCTATAGGGCTGCCTTGGCTTGAATTATCTTTCAGGCCTCTATTTTTTAACCGTAGTTTTTTACCAGACTGTGAGCCTGCGGGTATTTTAGCTTCCACATACCCACCTAAGGTTGGCACTTTTATTTGCGCACCCAATACCGCTTCCCAAGGAGCAATCGGAAGATCCAATAAAATATTTTTCCCATCTATTTTAAATAGTCGGTGTGGAGCAATGGTTACTTCTAAATACAAATCGCCATTTGGCCCACCACCTGCACCTTGGCCACCTTGCCCGGTGAGACGTATACGTTTACCTGAAGTAATTCCAGCAGGAATTTTTACATCCAGATTACGGCCATTGCCCGTTTGCTTATTTCCCAGGCGAATATTTTTTTTGGCACCCTGAAAAGCATCTTCTAACGTTATAGAGATACTCGCATTTTGATCGGCACCTTTAGCTTGATAGCCACTTTGTTGAAAACCACCAGATTGATTAAATCCACCACCACCTTGTGCGAAACCACCGCCAAACATAGATTCAAAAAAATCACTAAATCCACTCGCGCCACCAAAGCCTGCACCCGATGTATTTCCAGCAGAGCCTACATTAGAAAAAGTATCCTCCCAACCAGGTGGTGGATTAAAGTTCTGCCCGGACTTCCAGTTTGCACCAAGTTGATTGTAAGCTTGACGCTTATCTTTATCTTTTAACACCTCATAGGCCTCGCCTAGTTCCTTAAACTTTTTCTCTGCTTCAGCCTCTTTACTAACATCAGGATGATACTTGCGCGCAAGACGACGGTAAGCTGTTTTAATTTCAGCCTCTTTTGCATCGCGCTCTACTCCGAGTATTTTGTAATAGTCTTTGTATTCCATAAGCTCCCAATGATACTAACTTAAATAGTAATAGCCCTACATCAAAACGCCGCGAATAAACGCGGCGCCCTGTCCATATTCCCTATCTATTCTCAGGGAACTTCCATGTAATCACATCCGTGTTGAGTCAGATCATCCTTCGACCGAAATTCTCTTCGGCAATATTTTTTCCTTTTTAGGAATATGTAGTTTAAGAACACCATGTTCCGTCTTAGCAGAAATGTTATCTGCATCTGCCGTATCCGGTAGTGTGAAGCGACGATAAAAGCTTCCGTACGCTCGCTCAGTGCGGGTGTATCCTTCACCTTCGTCCTTACTTTCAGACTTGCGCTCGCCTTTAACTGTTAACACACCGTCTTCTAATGAGACATCAATGTCTTTAGGTTCAACACCTGGGACGTCTGCAACCACTTCATAAGCATCCTTTGCTTCTTTAATGTCGACAGCAGGCACCCAATCTGTAGCGGTATCTGTGTAACCGGCAGCATTGGTATTAAAAACACGATCTAGTTCTCCACGAAATTCGCGGAAGGTATCCATTGGATCCCGATAAACTCTAGCAAGCATTTTAGCCTCCTCACAATTGAGTAATTAACTTTGATAGCTAAAAGATATGGGCTAATTTTGGCTTTTCAAGTCAATATTTAGGCTGTTTTTAAGCTTTATTTGCGATTTTTTTAAAAAAGTACTTACTTGGCTTCAAATTGTGCAGCAGCACGGTTCTTTTGCACCGCATCTGGCGTGAAGATTTGGCCATTCATCGCAAGATAAATGCCATGCGGCAAATGCTGCGCTGCAGAAATAGCGTAACCGATATTAAAAATAGCATCCGTATTACGAAAACGTGCTGGCTGCATCGCTCCGGTTAATACAATCGTTTTATCTTTAATTTCTTCTAGACGTTGCGCGGTATTAATCATGGTATCCGTGCCATGGGTAATGAGAATATTTTCACAAGATTCAGCAGACACTTGCTGGAAAATCATTTCACGATCTTCGTCGGTAATTTCTAAACTATCTTTTTTAAGAATCGAAAATACCTCGAAAGAAAATTTAGCTAATGCTTCTTTTAAAATATTCCCGACTACAGGCTCACCAATCTGATAGTCACTTAATACATCAAAATATATTTTATCAATCGTACCGCCGGTACAAAATATTTTGACTTGATGTTTCTTAGAATGTTCTTGGTTAGGCATGTGTGACCTACTATTATTCTATGTTCTGCACTTGTTCGCGCATCTGTTCAATTAAAACCTTCAAATCTACAGCGGCTTGCGTGGTCTCTATATCTGCGGACTTTGATGCAAGCGTATTCGCCTCACGATTAAATTCTTGCATTAAAAAGTCTAAGCGCCTACCGATAGGATCTTTACGATCAAATATTGTCTGCATCTCGGTCAAATGACTATCCAATCGATCTAGCTCCTCGGCGACATCTAATTTTTGCGACGCATATACAAGCTCTTGCTCGAAACGTTGCTGATCCATATCGACATTGAGCTCATCGATTCGCTGTTGTTGCTTTTGTTTTATCGCTTCTAAAACTTGTGGGTAACGGACACGCACGCGCTTAACTATATTTTGAATTTCATCGCAGCGCTCTTGCAACATATTTTTTAAGCGTTCACCCTCAGTTCCACGCATATCTACCAATTGTTCGGTTGCACTTTTGAATAATTCTAAACAAGTGGCATGAAAACTATTCATATCTGTTTCTGCGCTGCGTACCACGCATGGCCAAGAAAGAAGATCTACTGCTTTAGCGGGTGCGGCCTGCGGAAGTTTGTCATTAACATAATGAATTTGTTTTAGCAGACTTTCTAACAAAGGCTCGTTCAGTTCCAGTGCTGCTGTTTGCGCATCGGCCAGTTGATAACGAAATGAACAATCGATTTTACCGCGCGCAAGCTTAGACTGCAGAATTTTTCGCAACTGCGGTTCTATTCTACGCACCTCTTCAGGCAGACGAAAATTTATCTCTAAATAGCGATGGTTAACTGAACGCAACTCCCAGCTCAAATTGCCCTGATCACACACGTCTTCAACTCGGGCAAATCCCGTCATACTGCAAAGCATTATGTTTATCCTTTTAATTAGCTAGCCATCATAGATGGATATGCATTCATATTAGTAGAATTACTATGGAAATTTTTTGCGTATAATGCGCGACTCTTTGCAATTCCACCAGGTAGATTTATGAATTCTCCAAGTACGACAATCTCTCGCCCTAGCGGCCGTCAAACAGACCAAATGCGTGATATCCGATTTACCCGTAACTATACCAAGCATGCGGAAGGTTCCGTATTGGCAGAATTTGGTGACACCAAGGTTCTTTGCACTGCCAGCGTATCAGATCAAGTTCCAAGATTTCTAAAAGGCAAAGGCCAAGGTTGGATTACTGCAGAATATGGCATGCTGCCACGCTCAACCAATAGTCGTATGGGACGTGAGGCTTCACGCGGCAAGCAAGGTGGGCGCACACTTGAAATTCAGCGTTTAATTGGTCGATCGCTCCGTTCAGCGGTAGACCTAAAACAACTTGGCGAGTACTCAATCACTATAGATTGTGATGTTATCCAAGCCGATGGGGGCACGCGCACTACTTCTATATCAGGCGGCTTTGTTGCACTCTACGACGCCATTCAAAATATGCTCAAATCTGGCGACCTAAAAAAAGACCCAGTAAATCACTATATCGCCGCGGTATCAGCAGGCATTTATCAACATGTACCAGTGTTAGATCTCGACTATGCAGAAGATAGCGATGCTGAAACGGATATGAACATTGTTATGAACGACAATGAAGCGTTCATCGAAATTCAAGGCACCGCAGAGCAACAAGCGTTTACTCAAGATGAATTAGGAAGTCTATTAACCTTGGGCAACAAAGGTATTCAAGAAATTATTCAACAACAGAAAGCCTGTTTAAGTTAATACGTTGAAGAAATAGGTATATGCCAAAAAAAATTGATAGTGGAAAAATCGTATTAGCCAGCGGAAACTCTGGAAAGCTAAGAGAAATCCAAGCGGTTCTAGATCAACAACGCTTTAAACTTATTAAACAATCAGAGTTCGATGTGCCTGATGTTCCTGAGACCGGTACAACGTTTGTCGAAAATGCCATTATCAAAGCCCGTCATGCTGCACAACTTACCGGCTTTCCTGCACTAGCCGATGATTCCGGCATAGAGGTTGATGCACTGCAGGGTGCACCAGGAGTATATAGCGCACGCTATGCAGGCGAGCATGGCGCAGATGATGCCAACAATACAAAGTTACTCAATGAGATGGAGAATGTTGCTGAAGAACAGCGCACAGCACGTTTTCAATGTGTCATTGTGTACATGCGGCATGCAGAAGACCCTATGCCACTAATCTGTGAAGGCACATGGGAAGGAATAATATTGCATGACCTAACGGGCCTAAACGGCTTTGGCTATGACCCATTATTTTTTGTGCCTACACATGGATGTTCTTCCGCAGAATTAGATCCTGCTGAAAAAAATCGTATTAGTCATCGCGCACTCGCTCTGCAAAAATTAATTTCTAAACTAAATTAGGTTAAGCAAAATTTAGCATGCGTCACCATGCATAGTGTTCCGTTATCTCTTTATGTGCATATCCCCTGGTGCATAAAGAAGTGTCCCTACTGTGATTTTAATTCACATGAAATACAAAATACGCTGCCCGAAGATCAATACATTGATGCATTAATTCTTGATTTAAAATCTCACGCCAGAGAAGTACAACATCGAGAAGTTCATAGTGTTTTCATCGGTGGCGGCACTCCCAGCATCTTTGCTGCTAACAGCATTCAGCGTCTTATAGAAGCTATTAAAAACGAGCTAACCCTAAGCACTAGCGCTGAAATTACCATTGAAGCTAACCCTGGCACTACCGACCAAGAAAATTTTTCTGGCTTTCGCGCGGCAGGAGTGAATCGAATTTCCATCGGTGTACAAAGCTTTACAAATACACAACTACAAAAGCTTGGACGCATTCATGATGCACAAAACGCCATTAACGCTATAAACATTGCTAAGCAAGCTGGATTCAATAACTTTAATATCGATTTAATGTATGCACTGCCACAACAAGACTTAGCTGCAGCACTACACGACATTAAACAAGCGATTAACCTAAACCCCACACATATTTCTTACTACCAACTCACCATAGAGCCAAATACTAGCTTTTACCGGCAACCACCGAGCCTACCTGATAGCCAAGAGAGTTGGGATATACAACGACGTGGAATGGAATTGCTCGCCAAACATGGATACCAACAATATGAAGTATCAGCTTATGCAAGAGACGGTTATCAATGCGTTCATAACACTAACTATTGGCAGTTCGGTGATTACTTGGGCATAGGCGCAGGCGCCCATCAAAAATTAACTCAGCCAGATTCAATTCAGCATGAGCCAAATACCATCTCTCGCTGCGAAAAACCCAAACATCCACAGCAATATATGCGTTACATAAATGAAGGAAAACCTTCTTTGGGTACTCATACGCTAACCGAAAAAGATATTATTTTTGAATTTATGTTAAACGCATTACGTTTAAAACATGGCTTTACGAAGCAGCAATTTGAGCTACACACAGGATTACCCATTGAAAAAATTAACCAGCCTTTACAGTCTCATATTTCAGAAGGCTTATTAGTTATGGCTAACGATAGAATTTACTGCAGTGATCGTGGCTATGGTTTTTTAGACGATGTTTTACAGCACTGGTTACCTCAAACTACGATTACTTAAATATGAAACACCATTATATTGACAGATTTAAACCATAATCTTATTAGATCATTGGCTTTCAAATATAAAGAGGAAATGGCAATGCAAACCAAGTGGCTAACCTTAGTTGTATTAATCCTGATCCTTGCAGGCGTTGGCGGATATTGGCTCGGACAGAATTTTAGTAATGATGTCGATGGCGATCTATTTAGCCAAATGCCTTTAACGCCTATTGAAGCCGAAGAAACCATGACCATGGGATACGCTCAACAACAACGCAAAGAGCACTATCAAAGCCTAAATAGTATTACTGAAGTTCTATCTTTACCGTCAATATTTGCACAACAAGAAGCGTTACATGCCATAGCAGGTCGTGCCAATAGAGTTCAATTGCAACAATTACTCAAAGAAGCAGCTGGTGTAGTCAACGCACAGCAACGTGAAAGCATATTGCAGATTCTAATTGCCCGTCTTACCGAGATAGACCCACAAACCGCAGCCAACATTGCGATAGAAGTTTATCAAAACAACAGCAATTCATTACTACCCCAGGTTTATCGTCACTGGGCAAAACTCGATATAGACGCTGCGATTACAAGTGCAAATAACATTAAGAACACAAAACAACAAAGTACAGCTGCACAAGGAATCATTAGCGCAGTTAGGGTGAATGATATTCAACTAGTAACTGAAGTGTCTAAACGCTTAGGAATAGAATCCTCAAAAGAGCAATATGTCAGCAATGCTCTCATAGAAAAGGCCTCACAAGATCCTGAAGCCGCAATGCAAGAAGCCATGAGAATGGCTAGCGGATATGAACGAGATAGTGCTCTGCAAAGCATTATCGACACTTGGGCAACACAAAATCCTCAACAAGCATTTTCATATATTGAACGCATTGCAGATAATCGTATACGTCAACAGCTTTTAGAAACTGTGTTATATCGATGGGCGGAGATCGACCCACAAGCAGCCTATGACATATTACAAACGCTACCCAATGCAAGAAGAACTAGCGGTATTAGTTATACCGTATTTACCTATCTGGCAAACGAGAATCCTAGAGAAGCACTCAACTTTATAGAAAATATTCCTTCTTCTCGTAATCGAGTAGAAGCGTATAACGCTACTATACAAACATGGGCAGCAAGTGATGCACGAGCTGCAGCGAATTTTGTTGCTCAATTAAGTAATAAACAATTGAAGCAACAACTTGCACCTACCGTTATTCAATATTTAAGTACGCAATCTCCAGACGAAGCTTTAGCTTGGGCGAGAGAGCAAGATCCAAACGGACAACTATATTTACAGAATACTGTTGTCTCTCAAATCGCAACTGAAAATCCTGAACGTGCTTTGCAAATTGCACTCAGTTCACAACAAGCAACACTACGACAACAACTTATCGTAACGGTGGTTGATAACCTTTCTTACAATGACCCCGAACGAGCTGCCGGAATGATTGATCAACTCCCCTCTGCAGAAGTTAAAGCAGAAACCATTAACTCTGTGGTTTATAACTGGGCGAACAATGATCCTGACGCGGCCATGGCATGGGTAAATAGTAAAAGCGGACAATTACGCGAAGACGGACTGATTAGCATCGGCAATCAACTGGCTAGCGTTGATCCAGATTTAGCTGCAAGTTACCTGCCGCAGCTTTCAGGGCCCGTACGCGAAAGTTGGGCTCAAAATATAAGCTACTACTATTCATCTTATGATTTAGCCGAAGCGGCTACTTGGATTGAAAATTTTCGAGGCGAGTCCATTTTCGAAAATTTGCTTAGTTCGGTTGTCGGTGTCGCAGCGAGTAGTGATGTCGACTATGCGCTACTACTTGCGCAAAAGACGTCCAATACAGAGCAACGCAATGGGTTGATTCGACAAATTGCAGACCAGATTTCCTATAGTGACCCACAACGCGCCGAGCAGCTATATGTTCGCCTTCCTAAAGAAGATGCTGAATTACCGTAATGAGCAATCTCCTTACACCCTCAACCATTGATTGCCCCTATTGTGGTGAGAGGTTGGAAATCCTCATCGATGGCAGTGCCGGCAATCAGGACTATGTTGAAGACTGCCAAGTGTGTTGCTCACCTATCGATATTTCTGTGCAAATTGATTCTTCTGGTGAAATAGTAAACATCCAATCCAAACGTGATACAGACTAAAATTTAGCCGTTCTAGACCCTATATTTGGTATTTTTTGGTCGGGTTATGCACAAGTGCAACAATACCCTTAGTTAGAGTAAGTTTTATTGATCAATAAATCATCAATTCAAAGCTGAATGCTATAACTTTATAAAAATCAATAACTTAAATTCTTGTACATAATTTAGGCGATTTAATAAAAATGTCAAATTTCTCGTGTTTTGTCGATAGACTTTAAAATTACACACAGATTTATCCACAGATTTTGTGGATAAGTGATAAACCCCTATTTGGACAAACACTTAAGACTAAATCATCAGGAATCTTATAAAGGAATGGCGCAAACTATAGGCTAATGAGATAGCCAAAGTAGGACACTTGAGTTGGCGTTACGGGTTGCGTATGATCCGCTGGCTCTACAAAGAAACCCATACCGAGTTTATTAGGTCATGAAAGCAGACATACATCCAAATTACCAAGAAGTTAACGTTACCTGCAGTTGCGGGAGTACTTTCGTTACACGTTCCACATATGGCAATGATGCCTTGAGTCTCGATGTATGCTCTAAGTGCCACCCATTCTTTACAGGTAAGCAAAAGATTGTAGATACTGCCGGTCAGGTAGATAAATTCCGCAAACGTTACGGCAACAAAAGCTAAGACTTGATCTTGCCTTTGCTAATCTAGCAAACTTCAAAGCAAGCAATACACAGATTTTTTATTACACCCTATTGTATTAGGGTATTGTGTCTATTGGCATTTGGCTTATCACCAGATCAGGGCTACGATTATGCGTATGCAAACAAAAAACTGGAAAC
>CAYXVH010000132.1:0-5094 GCA_964468615.1 uncultured Thiotrichales bacterium
AAGCTGGTCGCGAAAAAGCAGTTAATCTTTTTAGCTGGGATAATACAGCGCGAGAACTTGATGGTTTATACAGAGATCTAGTCGAAGGTCAAAGACTTAACCAATAAAAATAAAAAATCTTGCACGCCTATTATTAGGACAAATTAAGAGCATTGATTTATACAATATTAAACCGAGAATATTTATATGACACGAAAACATGAGTTGACGGCAAAGATAGAACCATTCGACTCCTTTTGGGAAGCCCCTGATGATATAGAGAGTGGCTATCATAGTTTTTATCTTTTTTATAAAGATAACTATCTAAAGTATCTACCTGAAAATCGGGATGCAAACATTCTTTGTATCAGTTGTGGTCCTGGTTATCTTGTTAATTTGCTTTCAGATTTAGGATATTCGAATGTTCTTGGTATAGATTCTTTCCCCGAAAAGATAAACTATGCTAAAAGTCGTAGTTTGAATTGTCGAGTAGCCTATGCATTCGATTTTTTAGAAGACTGCGAACCCGATACCTATGATGTTATTTTCTGCGAGCAGGAGCTTAACCACCTAACAAAAGATGAGATTCTTGAATTCTTAACCTTATGTAAATTAAAACTTCGTGCTGATGGTCAATTAATATGTTTTGCACTTAACGGTGCCAACCCGCTTACTGGTGCTGAAGCACTGGCTCAAAACTTCGATCATTACAATACCTTTACTGAATACACCATGCGACAGGTACTTGAATATTCCGGGTTTCAGCAAGTTAAGGTTTTCGGGTTAAATCTCTATGTGTTTTATCGGAACCCATTCAACTATATAGCCATGTTTTCTGCCTGGCTCTTTTCAGTCTTCTTCCGTGCAAGCTACATTCTCTATGGGAAGAAAAATAAAATTTTCACAAAGAAAATTGCTGCTGCCTGTAAAAAGAAAAACTGAGATTTCAAATCTATTTTGCCTTAGGTTAGTGGTTATATTTATGCCAAAGCATTGTCAAATCTAAAGTATGATCTTTAGTTTAAAACGGATCTCGCCATCATTGGTATCCGCGGCAATTTTTGGGCTTGGCGGCATAGGATTCAGTTTGGGTAACATACTTTTCGCCCGCGGCTTACCGGCCCAGGAATTTGCAATATTTACCCTGGCATTAGCATTTACTCAGATAAGCGGTGCATTGGGGCCACTGGGTGTAGATGTTATTGTAAATAGGCACTCCGTACAGAATAATTTCAAATTACTAAATAGAAGCTTACTTAACTCAGTATCCGTTTCAATTGCATTATCGTTAATCGCTTTCAAATTTTATGCATTACCAGAGCTAACTGTATTGCTATTATTTTTGTTTTGTATTGGCATAAGCATTAATAAAATAGCATCTTCCATCCATCAAAGTCTTCAGGAGTTCGGTCGTTCACTATTTTTATCTCAATTACATAATGGAATGATTACAGTAGTTGCAGTTATCGTACTATTTTTTGATTTAAAAACTGCTATCTGGCCCCTTTTAATGCTTACCATCACTTATTTTGTTACATCTTATTGGGCCTGGAGACGCTTAATTAATAATTCTAAACGAATTAATTTTGAATCGACTAGTAATCCTCCCTGGAATGAAGCATGGGTTATTGTCGGGAGTGGCGCCCTTACTGCCGTATTAATTCTGCTTGAAAGATTTACTATACCTCAATTTATAGATATCCGGACCTTGGCAATATTTGCTGTTTTGGCCGCAATTGTAGGTTCGCCCTTTCGCATTTTGCAGATGGCTGTAGGTCATACATTGATTCCAAGATTTAGAGCAGCACACAAAATTCAAGAAAAACGAACTTTAATTTTTAACGAAGGTAAGATGATTTTTCTGATGATTATTTTTTCAAGTGGCGCAGTATGGTTTTTAGCACCCCTAATAGTAACTTGGTTTTTGGATGATAAATATATTCTAAGTCATGAGCTAATTTTAGCGATGATATTTTCGGGTTCTGCTAAAGTCCTCTACTCATTTGCGTCTAGTCCCATTATAGCAGCGGGCAATAGGTCAGATCTTTTTCGGCTTCACCTATTATCCTGGGCGACAATAATTGTAGCTACTAGTGGCGCCTATTTTGGTGCTCAATGGGGTGGGTTATTTGGTCTCGTGATGGGGGTGGGAATTGGATGGTTGTTTCAATCCATAGTGGCTATATTTATTGTCATCTCGTATTTTACATTATCAAAAACTAAAATATATTAAGAGTTTTTTGTACTAAATATTAAAAACTTTATAAAGATCACTTTTTTGGTATTCTGCGAGAAGCTTAAAAGTGCATCCTATATTAACCAATTTAATGATGTTCCATTTTAAGTCTCAATTCTTCTTTGCTGTTTCCATCTATGAACATTCGATACCATAATTCAGCATTGGTTAATAGCCAAAGTCTCTGACCATGATCGACTCGATTGGATAGATGCTCATTAACCATTTTAAATATTAATTCTTCCTGTAATATTCCCTCCTCAACTAAGCGGGAATGCTTCAGGAAAGTTTTATAGAGGACACTATATTCGTCGGCTAGCATGTATGTAATAGGTGAGGCAAATCCCTGCTTCTTTTTGTAGATAACTTTTTTAGGTAAATAACGCTCGGCTAATTTATTCTGAATGTAACGCCGCTTAAGCCCCCTCACTTTAAATTGAGGAGGGATAGTTGCACAAAACTCTGCCAGTTTATGATCAAGAAATGGTGATCTGGATTCTAATCCATGCGCCATTGTCATTCTATCTAGTACCATTACGGGATGATCTGGCATTCTAATCGCTGAATCCGAACTAAGCATCTTGTCAAGTAGTTCATCTGCGCTTGCACAGTCAAAATGCTGCTTAATGCTTTCACAAGGATCAAAACTTGAAATTTGTTTACGAAAACTTTTAGTATAAAGTTGTTCCTTATACTGATCAGAAAAATAGAAATAACTTAAGCTATCTGCATACCGCTGTGATCCTTCAGACAGGGAAATTTGATTCAGCCATTTAGCCTGATGAAAAATACTTTGATACCAATTACCATCGGGTAGTAATTCCAGAGCTTTTCCTATTAAATGCTTGCGTACTTTTACTGGAATTAGACTGAAATATCGTGCAAATTGATTACCGTAATAACGATTATAACCACCAAAAAGTTCATCACCACCATCCCCTCCCAATACTACCTTCACATGATTTCGAGCCAGTTTTGCAATATAAAACATTGCAACAGATAAAGAGTCAGAGGGTTCGTCTAAGTGCCAAATAATATCAGCTAAAGAATTTACTAAAGATGGTTTGAAATTTAAAATATGATTATGGGTGTGATACTTTTCGGATACAATTTTTGCATACACTGATTCCCCATAATCTTTATAGTTCACGTCTCCTGTAAAGGTGCTTATAGCCTGGTCACTAAGCTGGGCCATTTTGGCGACAACAAGTCCTGAGTCAACGCCACCACTGAGAAAAGAACCCACAGGAACATCGCTGACTAAATGATATTTTACTGCCTCAGTGAAAGCATCGTCTAACTCGTCAAGAATGGAATTCAGATTCCCTTTATTCTTAATTTTATAATTTAGATTCCAAAAGGGTTTAATCTCCAGCTTACCTTCTTTGTATTTGAGATAGTGCGCGGGAGGCAGTTTTTTTACCTGTTTAAACATTGAACGTGGAGGCGTGATAATCCGCACTGTAAGATATTCATACAATGCCTCCGGATCCATTTTCTTTAGCTCAGGATTGAGTGCTAATAAAGCTTTTATCTCAGATGCAAAAGCGAAACCATTATCGTGTCGCCAGTAATAATAAGGTTTTTGTCCAAAGTGGTCTCGGGCAGCAAAGATCACATTTTCACGGAAGTCATAGATTGTAAATGCAAACATGCCTCTTAGACGGGTTAAGCACTTCTCTCCAAACACTTCATAGAGGCGTAAAATGACCTCCGTATCGCTATGTGTTTTAAAATTGTAGCTCTCACTAAGTGTTTCACGGATTTCTTGATAGTTATATATCTCCCCATTAAAGACAATCCAGATGGAGCCATCTTCAGTTTGCATCGGTTGTTGACCGTTGGACAGGTCAATTATAGACAAGCGTCTGTGGCCAAAGGCAACATTCTTTGAAAGCAGAACACCTTGCTCGTCAGGCCCGCGATGAGCAAGAGAACTATTCATATGCTCAATTTGACTTCTTGTCACGCCTCTAGTATCAAAAATTCCAGCTATACCACACATAATCGATTGATCAATTCCATTCGGTTTTAGGGGCGCATAAGAAAATTCTTATTGCTGCAGAAATATCTGTGATTGTACAGACTAAGCTGAAGAAAATTTTAAATGAATGGAGTTTTCTAATTGTCATCAAGGAAAACAATGCTATTTATAAAATATTATCTTTTTTATACGCTGATAAAGTAAGATCAATCCCATTTGAGAGGCTTACTTTAGGAGTCCACTTCAAAGCATCTTTGGCACGACTAATGTCGAAAGCGGAATTACTATGATAGAAATCCATACGTCGGCGATAAATGGGTGGATCCAGTTTAAATTTTCTACACACATCTTCAACAATTGCTGAAAGCACAAGCATGGGTTTTAGCGGAAATTTGTAACCGAAGCTTTTTTGATGCGTGGCTTGTTGGATTTCATTGATTAAATGGCGTAGTGTACAAACCTCAGGTCCGGCAATTATTAATGACTTACCAATCGCGTCATTACTTTCACATGACAATTCGAAAGCTGAAACAACGTCATCAATATAGACCATGTGACGACGACCGCTGCCATCGCCAAAAAGCGGGAAACGTCCTTTATTTATAGCCTTAAATAACTTCAATAGCCGATGATCACGGGGCCCGTAAACATCAGCTGGGCGTAAAATTACTACTGGTAATTTTTTTTCCGAACTATAGCGCAAGACTAGTTTTTCCGCAGCCACTTTGGTTCTTTCGTAAATATTCCCTGGAGCCAAAGGAGAGTCTTCATTGGCGACACCATCGAAACGATGGCCAAATATCCCAATGGTACTGCAATATACAAACCGTTTTACGCCCGTAGCTGTTGCAGCTTCAAGAAGACGTTCGGTACCTGCAAGATTGATCCGTTCAAA
>CAYXVH010000133.1:0-2708 GCA_964468615.1 uncultured Thiotrichales bacterium
GGAATAAAGTGAACACGGCTTTCGAGTTGCAACGACCGTGTACGATCTTTCAATACGGTTTCCAGGCGGCCTCCACCAATGAAAACGAAATAGGCATTTTCCACCTGTGCCGCAACATCGACCAGGCGCTCCAGACCCCGCCCTTGCTGCAAACCGCCCTGATAAAGAGCTATCGGCCAGGATTTATCCAGTTGCAGTTTTTCACGAATCCGCTGTGAATTCTCGACAACAACCAGACGTGGTCGATTCTGCAACACAAGCGGACGGGGAATACCATAAGCACGGGCAAAGAATTTGGCCCGGGTATCAGTGGTGGTAATGGTACCAGCTGCGCGGGGCATCAGGCGTTTTTCAACCCACCCCACAAGCGAACGAAAACTGGCATAACCTTCCCGGTCGGTGCTGATCTCATGAGCATCGTAGACGAGTGGTGAGCGGGTCAATATTGCTGCCAACCACGCCGTCGGCAAGGTATTCACATCGTGGGCATGCACAACATCCGGGCGCGACCTCACCATCTGAGCTATCAGGCCGAGATGTGTCCATAGCCGTGCCACAATACGCAATGTCTGCCGCGAAAGACTCATCTTGCCGATCGGGCCAAGCGCCGTCCTGGCACCAGTGGCATTACCAGACCCTGCCGAAGAAGGCGCCTTGCGCTTGCGCCACTTCCATAAGGGGCTGCGCGCCACACGCACTACCTTCACGCCAGAGCTTAGCGTTTCATGTTCCTCTGTAATCCCCGGTGTGTGCAAGGCGTGCACCGTCACCTGGTAACCGTCCGCCTGCAGCGTCTCAGCCTCCTTTAGTACACGCGCATCATTGCGAAACTCATTCCATACAACCATTGCAACACGCGTCAAATCAATCTCTCTTTTCAGCCTTTTAGATTTTCAATGTTAACAAGCGCATGAATGCGGGGTAACAGTGAGAAGATGTTCATATATTCTTGTCGGTAAAAATGACGTTCAAAAATGGACATCAGGGCAACTAACTTGATACCTTCTTCATTAACATTTGATAAGCATTTTCGATAAGGTATTGCCTTTTTTAGAGCATCAGCTAAATCGTTTAAACCTTGCTCTGAATGAGGCCAGTTAACACCAACTGTATCGATACACCAGCCCCCCCAATGCAGCGCTTTTAAATCGCCGTCTTTTCCATACCAAAGACCGTCCGGCGGAAGATTACTGTTAATTAACTGCACCGGCACTAATGAAATAAGCCGAAGTATTTGAGGTAACTCTTTCTCTAATTCTAATAATTGTTGATGTTGATCTGCGTTTAACGTAATTAGACGTAACCGATCTATCATATTCCTGTTGAGTCTTTCATGGAGTATTGGTTTAGAACGTTTGTGTTGTTTTACTAAGCTTAATTCCGGCTCATATGCAATAAGCTTTTCAAGTAATTCAATTTGTTTTTTGTCATTTTCACTACGACCTATTTTTGTCTCACCTTGCAGCAAAAACAGGTGGCATTGATAATCCTCCAGATTGGTTACACCCAAGAACTTCAAGGCCGGTAAATTATTATGATTGGCTCGGGTTAAAAGATTAGCTTCTTTCAATGCATAAACTTGCATACTAGAATTGTATAATTTGATTAAATATTGTTCTGTTGTTACTTTATTTATATCTATTGCTTTTATGCTAAAAATAATTAGGTTTTGTATACCTGATTGAACCCAGTCAGATTCAATATCCGCATAAGCATTTCCGGTCATGTTTTCCATAATTTTTGGAAGCCACTCTGCCCGGTTTTTCGGCGCAAGCAATGACCAAAATCTTTCTTCCTTATCAGATTCTTTCTCAATTAATTTGTGCCCATGAAAAAATATATAGTTAATTTGATGCCTTTGAGAATACAACGACAACACAGTTAACATAGAGCTTGATAGTTGATTCATAATCTGGCGCACTAGCAATATGCATATCAGCGCAATTGTCACTTCTGGAGACGGTTCTATTATAAAATCCATGATCATAACGGAAAATACCAGTAGAAAGCCTACTGATGAAAGCACGCTACTAACGTCATGTAACTTCGCTTTTATACTTTCCCCCAAAAATGCGAGAATCGATAATGTTATCAATATTGCAAATGCACAAATGAAAACTATTATAGAAACAGTCGGATATATTAATAGGATGATAACCAATGATATAGCAGAGAATAAAAACCCAGATAAGCTAGCGGAATATCTTTGATATGCCGTTACGGTAATTTCTCTTTGATTTGAAAATAGTATTAATTTGTTACTTTTTTCTATTATTTCTCTTGAACCGCGCGTTGCATTATATACTGTAACTTTATTTGAAAGCAGATGAAGTATATAAAATCCTAAAGCGGATGCCGAAAAGCCAGCCACCAGATGATTTCGCCCTATCTCTTGAAGTGATATGGGAAAATAACTAGGTACGCTTGAAGATCCTAGGAGAATAATTACCTTCAAAGGCAAAAGAAATGCGACTATCAATGATAATTGAGATATAAGCGAAAATATTACTATGAAAAAAGTCAACCCAGGCGCTATACGAATAAACTTTTTCCCAATTGAAAGATACCATCTCAATAAACTTTGCAGGAATTGGGAAAACTGAACAATCCTATTCATCGGAACTTTTCAGACCAGCCTTGCGACAAGTTGCCGTCCCAATGTTTTGTAATATGCCTTATCATAATGATATGGGCACATAGCCCATTTG
>CAYXVH010000134.1:0-9325 GCA_964468615.1 uncultured Thiotrichales bacterium
AATTGCGCGACGTGCAGGTCGAGGTATACAAATCTCTATCGCTAGTATGCGCGACATTAAAAAAGCACGGGCTTGTGATACTACTTCGATAACGCTTACAGAAGATTCAAATAAAGTGGTTACTGATCCGAACATTGAAATTGTATTGGAACTTATTGGCGGCACGGACGAAGCAAAAGACTTAGTACTTAAAGCGATTGATCACGGTAAACATGTGGTAACTGCAAACAAAGCTTTAATTGCTCTGCACGGCAATGAAATATTTCAACATGCTCAAGACAAAGGCGTAACCGTAGCGTTTGAGGCGGCTGTTGCCGGCGGCATCCCAATTATCAAAGCTATACGTGAAGGTTTGGCTGGCAATGCCATTCAGTGGTTAGCAGGAATAATTAATGGCACGGGTAATTTTATTCTTACCGAAATGCGCGACAAAGGTCGTGACTTTGATGATGTTTTAAAAGAAGCGCAACAACTTGGTTATGCAGAAGCCGATCCTACCTTTGATGTTGAAGGTATAGACGCTGCACACAAACTAACAATATTAGCTTCAATTGCATTTGGTGTGCCTTTGCAGTTTGAAAGTGTCTATACAGAAGGTATAACAGAAGTTACTCGTGAAGATGTGGCTTATGCGGCAGAGCTAGGTTATCGCATTAAACACCTTGGTGTTGCCAAACGAACCACAAAAGGTCTAGAGCTACGCGTGCATCCAACACTAATTCCTCATCGAAGACTGCTCGCTAATGTTGATGGTGTAATGAATGCCATTGTTGTAAAAGCCGATGCATTGGGTCCGAGCTTGTATTACGGGGCGGGCGCAGGTGCTGAGCCAACCGGTTCTGCGGTAGTTGCGGATTTAGTTGATGTAGTTCGAGCATTGACTTCAGACCCTGAAAACCGAGTGCCCCATTTAGCTTTTCAACCCGGTGCATTATCAGATATTCCAATCTTATCAATGGAAGATGTGTCGACTGCGTACTATTTGCGTATTCACGTACAGGATCGTCCAGGTGTACTAGCAGATGTCACACAAATTTTTGCCGATCATGCGATAAGTATTGAAGCGATTATTCAAAAAGAATCGCATGCTAATGTACCTAGTGTACCTATTGTTATTCTTACTCATGAAGTAAGTGAGCAAAATATGAATAAAGCTATTTCTGAAGTTGAAAAACTAGAAGCGGTTACTGACAAAATTATGCGCATTCGCCTGGAAACTCTCTCTTAGAAACGCTTTCGTAATAAATTTTAAATAAAAATATCTAGTATGAAACAAGCACACTACACAGGTCTTATAGACCGCTATCGCGATGTATTGCCACTAGCTGCTGATTGCAAGATCATTAGCTTATGTGAAGGAGATACTCCTTTGATTGAATGTCATAACATTCAGCAGGCTAAAGAAAGAGATATTAAGTTATACTTAAAGTTCGAAGGACTAAATCCAACAGGTTCTTTTAAGGATCGTGGTATGACTGTTGCGGTAACGCAAGCGGTATCCGAAGGCAGCCAGGCGATAATCTGTGCATCAACCGGAAATACTTCCGCATCAGCTGCGGCTTATGCAGCACGCGCGTGTATTAAAGCATTTGTACTCATCCCAGATGGCAAAATAGCCATGGGCAAACTTGCTCAAGCGATGATGCATGGAGCCACTATTTTACAAATCCGCGGTAACTTCGATGATGGCATGCGCTTAGTAAAAGAAGTCGCCAATGAAGCACCTGTAAATATTGTAAATTCAATTAATCCCTATCGTTTACAAGGACAGAAAACTGCAGCCTATGAAATAGTAGAGGCATTAGGTCAAGCGCCTGATTTTCACTGTATACCGGTAGGCAATGCAGGCAATATTTCTGCGCACTGGACTGGATATGCTGAACTGGCTGCCAGTTCAGGAAAAGAAGTTACCAAGGCATGTGGCTTTTGTAACGGTGACTGTCAGTTTGTTAGTGAATCTAAAGTTGCCGGAAGACCAAAAATGTTGGGCTATCAAGCAGCGGGAGCGGCACCCTTTATTAAGGGCGCAATGATTGACGATCCTGATACGGTTGCTACTGCCATTCGTATCGGTCATCCACAAAGCTGGGATTTCGCACAAGCGGCGGTAAAAGAGTCTGGTGGTTGGTTTAATTCATTTACAGATGAAGAGATCCTAGCAACACAAAAATTACTTGCATCTGTCGAAGGTGTTTTTTGTGAACCGGCGTCGGCTACTTCTGTTACCGGTGCATTGCATGATATAGAAGAAGGAAATATACCAAATGGCAGTACTGTAGTGTGCACATTAACTGGACATGGATTGAAAGACCCTGATATTGCGATTAAGCAAAGCACTACTGAAATGATTACTATTGATGCAGAGCTTGATTCAGTCAAGCGAGCGATTCTAGATAATATATAGTAAACCCTGATTTATACTAATACGTCCCTAACAAAGCTAGCTTGGGAAATAATCTCAAAGTGCCTTTGTTTTATTTATATGTTCCGCGCTTTCCGCCATTTATTGCCTCGTTATATGCATGGTCGTATTGTATACCGATTTTGTAGGAGCAAAACTGGCGGTATTAAATTTATAAGTCAGTGCTTCCTATATATTTATGCGTAATATATAACTAAGTAGGGAGTTAGTATGATTTCAAAAGCCGTATTAAAATATTTTTCCACTGTCTTCTATTTTCTTTTTTATTTCCTCGTTTTTAGCACTCAGCTCGCGGCTGAAACTATTGAAAAGCCATTTCTCTGGAAAATTGAAGGTGAAAGCGCAACGTCTTATCTGTTTGGTACGATCCACTTGCCGGATGCTCGGGTAACAACACTGCATTCGAGTGTAGAGCAAGCTTTTAAAGATAGTGAATATGTCTATACGGAAATTCCTCTCGATACTAGTGACATGCTGGCACAAGTAAATTCCTTAATGCTAGAGGCAGATAAAACGCTTGTAGATATTGTTGAAGCTGAATTGTTGCAAAGAGCTAATAGTCTATTAAAAAACATCAATCCTGTTCTTACCATAGAACCTTTTTTAAAGTTTAAAGCATGGGCACTGGCAACAAGCTTGCCTTTATTGGAACAGCAATTAAGTAACCCTGGCGCTTTGCCTCTGGATGCGCAGCTTTACCAACGTGCAGGTACCGAAGGTAAAGGTACTGGAGGAATTGAAACTGTGCAGGAGCAATTAGCTTATTTCGATAATTTATCGCAAGATGAAGAAATTAAAATGTTGCGCGATACGATCGAGTTTATGGAAGTGTCAAACTTTCAAGATCAAAGTTTAGCGGAAGAATTTATTCTGTATTACATTCGAGGCGATGTCGATGCTTTTGGTGCATTGATGGTGAAGTATGTAAAAGAGGATGAGTTTTCAAAAGACTTCATGAAAAAGATTTTGCATGATCGAAATATTATTATGGCGGATCGAATTCACGCTAAACTTAAAAAGAGCCCTGATAGAAGCTATTTTTTTGCAGTAGGAGCAGGGCACTATTGGGGAGAAACGGGCGTGCAAAACCTCCTTATCAATAAAGGTTTAAGTATTTCTAGAGTAAATAATTAGTTGCTTAAATAAACCAATCTGCAGGATTTAGAGAACCATCTTGTTTCCAGTTAAAGTTATTTGACTCATTCATACAAAGTGGTGTCATAAGCTTAATATATTCTGTTCTACTCAATAATTCTGCTCCGAGGCTGGATAGATGCGCTGAAGGTAATTGACAGTCTAGCAATGGAAATCCCCAGTGATGCATATGCATCGCTAAGTAAGCTAAAGCAACTTTAGAAGCATTGGTCTCAAAGCTAAACATGGATTCACCGTAAAACATTTTTCCAATTAAAACCCCATAAATTCCACCAACTAAGCGTTCTTGTGGATCCCAAAGCTCTATAGAGTGAGCATGGCCAATTAGATGTAAATGATAATATGCGTCTGCCATTTCATTTGTAATCCAAGTTCCGCGCGCATAACTTCTTGGGGATGCACATGCAATGACAGTTTTTTGAAAATCTCCATCAAAAGTAACCGTCCAATTATGTTTACGTAGAGTTTTTCTTAAGCTCGTAGATATTTTAAATTTTTCAGTAAATAAAACGCCTCTTGGGTTAGGTGACCACCATAAAATTGGTTGTCCATATTCATACCAGGGAAAAATGCCGTTACGATAAGCATTTAATAGTCTGGTTTCACAAAGATCACCACCAGCAGCAAGTAATCCTTCAGGATCTGCTAATGCTTGGTTTACGTCTGGGAATGGTGTTTCCGGGTCGCTAGGATTTAGCCAAGTAATATCCACTTAACGTATTCTTATTTTGCTTGAAGTTGTAGGTCTTAGGTATTAATTGTGATAAGGCGAGAGAGTCATTAATTGTTCACAGTCATGCTGCATATATTGTTTTTCTCGATTGCAGAAATCACGGATGGATGATTCAAATCGTGCGTCGTGAATGGCATGTGCAGACCATGTTTTGGCAGGTAAAAATCCGCGGCTAATTTTATGCTCACCTTGTGCCCCAGGTTCAAATATTTTTAATTTATTCTCAATTGCGTATTCAATGCCTTGATAATAACAAGCTTCAAAATGCAAACTGTGAAAAGATTGTGTGCAACCCCAGAATCTTCCGTATAGCTTTTGAGAGCTGGCAAAATTGATTGCACAGGCGACAAGTCGATTTTCGCTATATGAAAGTACCAGCATAATTTTTTCACCCATAGTGCTCCCAATTTCTTTGAAGAAATTTAAACTGAGAGTGGGTATGCCGCTTTTGCGATGAAATGTATTTTCATACAATGCATGCACTTGGTTCCACTGTGCTTCATCCAGTTCATTGCCATGTAAACGATTGATTTCTATATTTTGTTCTTTAACATATCTTCGTTCTTGTTTAATTTTTTTCCGTTTCCTAGATATAAAATTTTCAAGAAAATGATCAAAAGAATCATAGTTATGATTATGCCAATGATATTGACATCCCAAGCGAAACATTAAACCTTGCCGCTTAAAATAATCACATTCATCAGTGTCATTAAAAAGCCAATGAGTGCCAGACATGTTAAGTTTTTCAGACTCACTAATAGTGAATTGAATCATCTCAGATATCAGTCTGGATTTTTGCGCTACATTTAGTTCAGGAGAAAGTAGTAGTCGCTTTCCTGTTACAGGGGTGTAAGGAATAGAGGAAATCAGTTTAGGATAGTAGTTTATTCCTGCTTGTTCGTAAGCGGATGCCCAAGACCAATCAAATACAAACTCACCATAAGAATTAGTTTTTATATATAAAGGCGTAGCAGCTACTAGTTTATTGTTGAATCGAACTGTTAGATGGTGTGGAAACCAACCGTATTTTTCACCTAAGCAATCATTTCGTTCTAAAGCAGATAAGAACTCATAACTTAAAAAAGGATCATCATCAATTAAAGTATTCCATTCAGCTCGTTGTACATCATTCAGCGAACTGACAAAACTAAAGCTGTAGTTTGGATCAGGCTCTGTTAAATTAAGTTTCTCTGACGTCAAAAGAGTATAAATTATGATTGCTTTTTTTGACTCAGATGGTCGATATACTTTTCAGCATCTAAGGCAGCCATACACCCCGATCCTGCTGAAGTTACAGCTTGTCTATAAACATGATCCATAACATCACCTGAAGCAAATACACCAGGAATACTTGTGACGGTAGCTTCGCCCTGTAATCCACTTTTAACTTTGATATAACCGCCATTCATTTCTAATTGGCCATCAAAAATACCAGTATTAGGCTTGTGTCCAATGGCAATGAATACACCACTTAGATCAATATCTTCAGTAGAGTCGTCTTTAGTACTTTTAATTCGTATACCCGTGACACCACTATCATCACCTAATACTTCATCAAGGTTATGGTTCCATTTGATGGTGATATTGCCGTTTTTCTCTTTTTCAAACAGTTGGCTTTGTAATATCTTTTCACTACGTAATGAGTCGCGGCGATGAATTAATACCACCTCACTAGCAAGATTTGATAAATACAATGCTTCTTCTGTAGCGGTGTTTCCTCCGCCGATTACTGCAACTTTTTTACCTTTATAGAAAAAACCATCACAAGTTGCGCATGCAGAAACTCCACGGCCTTTGAATTCATCTTCAGAAGGTAATCCTAGATATTGTGCGGAAGCACCGGTAGCAATAATGAGTGCGTCGGATGTATAGGTTCCTGAATCGCCTTTAAGTACAAAGGGTCTTTTATTTAATTCAGCAGTATGGATTTGATCAAATACAACTTCAGTGTCGTATCGTTCCACATGCTTTAGCATGCGATCCATAAGCTCAGGACCTTGTAAACCTTCAACATCACCTGGCCAATTATCTACATCTGTCGTTGTAGTAAGTTGTCCACCTTGCTCTAAGCCGGTAATAATGACTGGATCGAGATTCGCACGTGCAGCATAGACGCCCGCGGTATAACCAGCAGGGCCAGAACCAAGTATTAAGAGTTTAAAGTGTCGCGAATCAGCCATAATTGTTCCTTAAGTCCTTTGTTGTGTTAATCCTAAATCAATCAGGGATAGTAAGTCATTTGCAGTGCTGTTGATTAGACCGTGTATTTAAGCGGCGTATTGCAACGGATAATAATTAGCAGATAACAGCCGCTGATAATAGTAAATGGGTACGGTGACCTCAAAATTCAAGCAATAGAAATAATGTCAGAAGGATATATTGAGCATGGCTATTGATGATATAATAACATTACACATTAAGGTGTTTTGATAAACTTTTGGTTTTGCAGGCACATTTTTTGGCACAACTATAATAATACCTACCAAAGTTTGGCTCCAAACGTAATGATGCAGATTTGAAATCTGCTCAAACTTGCATTTATTGTTTTAATAATATTCAATAGGTTAGCATATATAACTAAAATTTACTTTAACTGGGCAATAATCTCGGCCAGGTGGTGGGCAAGATAATAATGCCAAGATAATTGAGAGAGAGACATTGAGACAAGCAACGCTTAAAAAATCAGCGGCCCGAGGGAAGGCAAGAGGCAACACAAAAGGGCCTCATAATCTGACTTTACTCAGAGGGCTTCGTGAGAGCGCCTTAGTAGTGTTAGTGGCTCTTGGGGCCTACTTGATGGTGGCTTTGTTAAGTTATGACCAAGGTGATCCCGGTTGGACACATACAGGGACTAACGAGCATGTAGGTAATCTTGGTGGCACAGTAGGTGCCTACTTTGCTGATTTGTTTTTCTTCATGTTTGGGTATCTCGCTTATCTAGCTCCACTGATGGTGGCTTATAGCGGCTGGCTTATTTATGAAGGCAAACTAGAAAATGGTCAAATAGATTATCGAACCCTGGGGGTTCGTTGGGCTGGCTTTCTTTTAACCTTGGGAGCGGGCTGTGGATTGGCGACGTTGCATTTTCAATCCGGATTTATGCCTAGTTTTGCTGGCGGCATCTTGGGTGATTTAACAGGCAATGGTTTTGTTTCAGTGTTTAGTTTTGTTGGCGCTACACTTTTATTACTTTCATTGTTTTTTGCCGGTATCACGATTTTCTCTGGTTTTTCATGGTTATGGCTGCTCGATGTTACGGGTAAGAACACTCTTAAATTTAGTTCTTGGGCTTGGGAATATATTGTTGAATTACGTGAAGAGCGTGCAAGTAAAAAAGCTAAAATTGAACGACAAGAAATCGTTAAAGAAACTAAAGTAAAAATTCAAAAACGTGCAAAGCCTAGAATAGAGCCTATTATAAAAGATATTGAACCTAGTGATAGAAAAGAGCGCGAACGTCAAATTCCACTTTTCAATGCAGCTACTGCAACGGATCTTCCTCCAGTCTCAATTTTAGATAAAGTCATCGATACTTCTAAAGGCTATTCAAATGAATCCTTAGAGGCCATATCGCGCCAAGTAGAACTTAAGTTGCTTGATTTTAATATTGATGCAGAAGTGGTTGAGGTGCACCCAGGTCCTGTCGTGACACGATTTGCAATTCAGCTCGCACCAGGAATTAAAGTAAGCAAAGTTTCTAATTTAGCCAAAGATTTGGCGCGTGCGCTTTCCGTAATTAGTGTTCGTGTCGTAGAAGTAATACCTGGAAAATCCTATGTAGGGCTCGAAATTCCTAACGAGCATCGCGAATTAGTGGTTCTTAATGATGTTATTGAATCTGAAATTTACGACGACGAGTCTTCGCCTTTAACGCTAGCCTTAGGTAAAGACATTAGTGGTCTGCCAGTTATTGCAGATCTAGCAAAGATGCCACATTTGTTAGTAGCAGGAACAACGGGCTCAGGTAAGTCCGTTGCTTTAAACGCTATGATTTTAAGTATTTTATACAAAGCCACACCACAACAAGTGCGTATGATCTTGATTGATCCAAAGATGTTAGAACTTGCAGTATATGAAGGCATTCCGCATCTGCTTTCACCAGTAGTCACCGACATGAAAGAAGCATCCAATGCGCTGAGATGGTGTGTAGCAGAAATGGAACGTCGATATCACCTAATGTCTGCGCTAGGTGTGCGAAATATGGCGGGTTACAACAGTAAAGTTCAAAAAGCGATAGATGACGGTGAACCGATTCTTGATCCATTGTTTAAGAATGATCAAGTTGAAGGGTTAGAACCTGCTCAGCCAGAAGAACTTACACAGCTACCCAACATTGTAATCATAATTGATGAGCTCGCAGACTTGATGATGGTGGTGGGTAAAAAAGTTGAAGAACTGATCGCAAGAATTGCACAAAAAGCACGTGCAGCAGGCATACATTTAATTTTAGCTACACAACGTCCATCCGTAGATGTGATCACCGGATTGATCAAAGCGAATATTCCAACCCGAATAGCATTCCAGGTATCTGCGAAAGTGGATTCGCGAACAATCTTGGATCAAATGGGTGCCGACCAACTTCTAGGTCACGGAGACATGTTGTATTTGCCAGGTGGTACGTCTATACCTGAGCGTGTGCATGGCGCGTTTGTATCGGATGAAGAAGTGCATAAAGTTGTAGCATTCTTAAAAGGTAAGGGTGAGCCTGCGTATCTAGAAGAGGTGACTCAAAATTCAATTGGTGGTGATGGAATTCCAGGCTTAGAACCATTGAATAGTAGAGTGGATGACATGGATCCTCTCTATGATGAAGCAGTTGCGATCGTAACTGAGACACGCAAAGCATCTATTTCGTATGTGCAACGTCGCCTTAAAGTGGGTTATAACCGTGCAGCACGTATGATTGAAGAAATGGAAAGCAGTGGTGTTGTTAGCGGAGTCCAATCGAATGGAACAAGAGAGGTTATTGCACCTCCGGCCGTCAATGTCTAAACATTGGCTTATTTTCAGATAAG
>CAYXVH010000135.1:0-4414 GCA_964468615.1 uncultured Thiotrichales bacterium
GAGGAGGAGAATGAGGAGGATGAAATGAGCAAAGACAGTGATGGCAGCCATGATGTGATTAGCAGACTAATCTTTTTTAGCTCGCACTCTCTTAGGACGAATACGGTATGCACTTATAACCTGCATAATTTTTGAGTATGGGAAATTTTCGATACTGTGAAATACTTTTTCTGCATCATTTATGATCGCATCAATGTTTTCAACCTTGTCTAGTGTTTCGCTATTTAGCTGGCCTTGCAATCCTAATAAGCCACCGTTTTGAATTTTGATTTCCTGCGCATGACCTAACTCATTTACATCAAGACGCTGCAAAACAAAGCGTGCATTGTTATGCAAGTGGGTTATTAGCTGATAACAACGATCAAGACTGGTTTTTGAAGTACAAGCCACACCTTCACGATCTGCCAAGTTAAAACGTTGTGACTTATTGCAATTACATATACGAGAGTTAATGGATTTCTCAAACACGCAACGATTGGGGTTTATATTCGAATAAGTCTCTTTATAGTGCTTCTCGTCCATAAATAGTCACTATCAATGCGGCGAAAAATTATTTTTCCCACTCACGAAGAATAGGTGCATCACGGGAAACGCTTAGCCGCTGCTCTGCCTCAAACTCATCTTCTGCATAAATCATTTTAAGTGTAGTACGACTATCATTTTCAAATTCGGTGCGCTTCTCTCTAATAATCTTCTTAGCTTGTTTGTATTCATCATATTTATCAATACACTCCAAGTTTTTTATCGCGCCTGTAGAACCCGAAGTGATTTTATATATAAAGTACGGCATGATTTAACTATCTTTTATAATTTGTCTGATTAAAATATGCCTAAAGAAACCACTTTCCTTGACGTCGCATCTGTAAATGATCTTCCACCAGGAAATACCAAAAAATTTACAACAGAGAGTGGTGACATCTTACTGGCCAATGTTGATGGCAAAATATATGCCGTTGACGATATGTGCACACACGAAGATTCCTCTTTATCTCTAGGTTGCCTTAAAGGTGAACTCGTATATTGCACCTTACATGGCAGCCGCTTCAATGTTCGCACGGGTGAACCGATGGAAGAGCCTGCTACTGAAGCATTGCAACGCTACGAAGTCCGTATTCAAAACAATCGTATAGAAGTATCTCTAGAATCTACAAAGTAACGTATCTCTAAACACGCTATATGGGGGCAGTGTAAATGAATTTCAAGATAAACCTTGTAAAATTTACCTTTTCTAGCCACATTAATTTACGTTAAGCTGCTGTTTTTCCTGGCACTAATCTATATCTTCGTAGTCATATAAGTACCATCAATGAGTTACAATTCACTATGGAAGAGTATTCAACACTAATACAAACCATCGCACTCACTATGGGCGTTGCCTGGGCGAGTGGTATTAATTTATATGGCACCCTGCTCGCTTTAGGGATCATGTCGAATACCGGTTATGTAGATTTACCAGCTGATCTCCAAATAGTCGGCGATCCATTAGTGATTGCGGCTGCAGGATTAATGTATGGCGTAGAATTTTTTGCCGATAAAATACCAGGAGTAGATACTGGCTGGGACACTTTACATACCTTTGTTCGAATACCTGCGGGTGCACTACTTGCAGCAGGCGCTATAGGAGATGTTACACCCGCTGCAGAAATGGCAGCGGCTATTGTTGGCGGCAGTCTGGCGGCAGGCACACATTTTACTAAAGCAGGCAGTCGAGTATTGATTAACACTTCGCCTGAACCTGTTTCAAATTGGGCTGCCTCCATCGTAGAAGACATCGCAGTGTTCACAGGCATATGGGCTGCGATTGCACATCCATATGTATTCATTGGATTACTAATAGCGTTTATCTTGTTAATGATTTGGTTATTGCCAAAACTATTGCGTGGCATTAAACGCATACTGCAATTCTTTATTAATCTTTTTAGTGGCAAATCAGATAACCCCACCAATTCGAATCTTCCAGTAAGTAAGTAATCTTTACGGCACCGCTAGCACTCTTTGTAGTGCTAGCGGTGCTCTACAATACCAGGCTTATAGTTTGGTGATTTCTAGCAACACCTAGACATGGATAGTTGCTTTTTACTGACCTCACCACTATGTTGCGAACACACATTAATTTACTGAGCATATAAATAAGTAAGTGGCCAAATGAGCAATTGGATTAAGGGGAAAGTTGTAGAGAATAAGCATTGGACTGACCTGCTTTATTCTCTGCGTATTGAGGCAGACATAGATCCGTTTATAGCGGGACAGTACGGACGCCTTGGTTTAGAAATCGATGATCAAATTGTTGGGCGGCCCTATTCTTTTGTAAATGCACCGCATGAGCCCTTACTTGAATTTTACTCCATCAAAGTATCGGAAGGCCCTCTCTCACCAAAACTAGCTGAATTAGATGTCGGCGACTCTATTTACATTGATAAACGTGTAAATGGCTTTTTTACTTTAAATGAAGTGCCCGAAGGACGTGACATGTGGATGCTTGCAACGGGAACTGCCCTTGGCCCATTTTTGTCGATTCTAAATTCGGAAGAAGTATGGGAGCGCTTTGAAAAAATAGTACTTGTTCATGCTGTACGCTTTAAAAATGAACTGACCTATCAAGATACGGTTACTCATTTCAAAACTAAATTTAAAGATCGTTTCCAAATGATTCCTTTTGTAAGCCGAGAAGAGACTGATTTCGCATTATCAGGTCGCATCCCCGCTGCCATTGAAACTGGGCTGCTCGAAGAAAAAGCAAATATGCAATTCACATTTGAAAATTCCCAAGTGATGATGTGTGGTAATCCCGACATGTTAGTGGATACGCGCAACGCACTAAAAGAAAAAGGGCTTAAGAAAAACTTACGCCGCAGCCCAGGGCAGATCACGACAGAAAGTTATTGGTGAGTGCAGGGAAGCGCGAATATGATTCGCAACACGGATATTGCGCACAAATTAATTCTAGATAAAGTCAATTGTATCATCCTGGATAATAAGTATTAATTAGATATATTATTTACGCTCGCAGTTCTTTTTCCTTTGCAATAAACACATCAGCTAGATACGTATACGCTTCTGCCCATGCATCTAAGATTTTCTTATCTAGCGCATCCCCCAAAATATCTTGCATAGCGGATAACAGTAACTGCCCTACGATTGGATAATGTTTAGGTAATACATTTACGTTTACATGTTTTTTTGCAATGACTGCTATTGTAGGTGCTAGCTCTTCTAAATCATCAATATTCTGAGCATAGGCTAATACCGCACCAGCAAGTCTCTCAGCTTGGCCATTCCTAGTATTTGCAAACAATGCTTTAAGATCCGGTTGCTCTTCAGCCATACGCTCATACATTCTAGTAGTTATTTCCACACCGTACTCTTGCAACACAGGTGCAGTGGCTTTAACAATCTTTTTGGTTTCCTTGCTTAATTCTTGGCTTGACATAAAAATATCCTATAACATCTATTATATATAGATGTTATAGTATCGCTATGCTTGAAAGCATGTCAAATAGTTCTAAAAAGTAATAACTAGGTAAACATACTATGCGTCTTACACAATTCACTGATTACTCACTACGTGTGTTGATTTACCTTGCGCTACATCCCAAAGAACGCATCACCATTGACCAACTGACTAGTGCCTATGATGTTTCAAGGCATCACATACGTTCAGTGGTGCACCACCTTGCAAAACTTGGCTATATAGAATCCACCCAAGGCAAAGGAGGTGGAGTGACACTGGCATTAAAGCCTGTACAAATTACTATCCGAGAAATAGTAGAAAATACCGAAAACGATTTTTATATCGTTGAATGTTTTAACCCAGAAGACAGCTCCTGCCCAATCGAACCTTTATGTATTTTAAAACAAGCGCTATCAAAAGCCTCTAAAAGTTTTTTACAAACCTTAGAAAACTATACGATAGAGGATTTGATTAAGAATAAAAAAACGCAGTTAAGGGAGCTGCTGGAGATTGCTTAGTAATCGCTTTTGGGAATTTTAGTGCACACATGGATATGCGAAAATAAGTAGCAACAAGGAAGTTGCAACTGATTAGATCTATTCTTGCCTGAATGTCTGCTTACGGCAATTAGCGGTCATTCAAATTGACTTCATAGAAATGGTTACTGGCGTAGCGTTAGCAATGTTGTCACTCACTGGACAACGAGCTTCTACTGCAGCTCTTAACTTATCAATTTCTTCCAAAACAGATTATGTATTAGCTGGTGAAAATATGGGACCAAGTAAACTTCAAAAAGCAAAGAAGATGGGAATTTGTACAAGCATGGGGAAACATCCCTCCATGCCCATAAACTTCATGCCATTTTTCTTGTACAGATTAAATGTTTCCACCTGCAATCGTTTTGGATCGGATTTGAATTGGGCTTGAACTTTTTTCAATTGCGGTTGTAGCTCTCGCATTTTT
>CAYXVH010000136.1:0-7625 GCA_964468615.1 uncultured Thiotrichales bacterium
GAAAGTGTTGCAGCTGTGCTAGAAAAATTACAATAGCTAAACCATTAACAAACCCCAGCATCACAGGATGAGGCACGATACGAATGAACTTACCTAGCCGTAATACGCCTGCTAACATTTGAAACAAACCAGTAAGTACAACTGCCGCAAATAAATATTCCACACCATGATCAGCTACTAAAGCCACCATCACTACCGCCATAGCACCCGTGGCACCAGAGATCATTCCTGGACGACCACCAAAAATAGCCGCCAGCAAACCCACCATAAAGGCTGCATACAGCCCCACCAAAGGGTCAACACCTGCAACAAATGCAAAAGCTACTGCTTCTGGCACAAGTGCCAATGCAACCGTTAGGCCAGACAAAAGCTCATTTTGAAAACATGCGCGACTAGCGCAACCAAGCTGAAACATTAATTACCTATGGGAATTTAACAACATGAAGGGCCGCGGAATATAGCAGAATTGCTTTATACAAAACATACAACCATCGAGGCGACAACCAACCCACTTTGACTAGAGATATCTTAATCGTAGCCATATTTTTGCAATCAGATTAATCGTGTAATGCCGTGTTGCCCACAACAACGTAGTGATGGCGCCAATTATGATATCAACACATAGTAAAAGATGGATGTCAGACAATACATTGGTACTATGACAATTCGTTATGCACTGAAAATTAGTGCTCTGCTATCCCGCTAAAACCAACAAATATACCGACAAAATTTAGGCAATTGTGACTACAAATACCTTCTCATCACTACCTTTACAATCTGAACTACTCGCCAATATTGAGTCCTTGGAATATCAGCTTATGACTCCAATCCAGGAAGAAAGCCTACCGCATATCTTAAAAGGTAAAGATGTGCTCGCCCAAGCAAAGACCGGAAGCGGCAAAACAGCAGCCTTTGCAATTGGCATTCTGGATAAGTTTGAACCTCAAACTTATCAAACACAGGCATTAGTAATTTGCCCCACTCGAGAACTTGCTGATCAAGTAAGCAAAGAGTTGCGTCGACTCGCCCGCACAATTCCAAATACAAATGTCCTCACGCTATGCGGAGGCAAACCACTCGGTCCGCAATTAGCTTCCTTAGAACGCAATCCACATATTGTAGTTGGAACCCCAGGACGCTTACTCAAACATTTGCAAAAAGGCACCTTAAATCTTAACGCACTAGAGTTTCTAGTATTAGATGAAGCTGATCGCATGTTGGATCTAGGCTTTTTAGAAGACATTACAAGTGTTGTTGAGTACACACCACGAAAAAAACAAACCTTACTCTTTTCTGCAACCTATCCAGACGAAATTAAAAACATCAGCAACTCTTTGCAGAACAATCCTATCGATATTCGCGTAGAAAGTTTGCATGACGATAAGAAGATTAAACAAGTATTCTATGAAATTGAAAAAGGTGAACGCACCAAAGCATTAACAGCCATACTAGAACACTACCGACCCGAATCTAGCTTGGTGTTTTGTAATCGCAAACAACAGTGCCAAGAATTGGCTGATGAGTTATGGAAGCAAGGTTTTCATGCTTTGGCCTTGCATGGTGATCTGGAACAAAAAGAACGCGATCAAGTACTGGTACAAGCTGCGAATAAAAGCACTTCTATCCTGGTAGCCACAGATGTGGCCGCACGCGGTTTAGATATTAAGGACTTGAGCGCAGTAATTGTATTTGAAATATCCCCTGACCCTGAAGTTCATATCCACCGTATTGGTCGTACGGGCCGTGCAGGCAATATTGGGTTAGCATTAAGCTTGTTTATGACATCTGAAATTCGAAAAGTAACTGCTATTGAAGATTATCAACAGACTCCAATCACTATAGAAAAACCTTCCACTCTAAAATCTAGAGAAAACTTTAAGCTTAGTCCACCCATGGTGACTTTATGCATAAACGGCGGCCGCAAAGAAAAAGTTCGCGCAGGTGATATTTTGGGGGCCTTAACTGCAGATAAGTCTCTACCAGGCAAACAAATTGGAAAAATTGATATTTTTGATCATTTCTCTTATGTCGCAATCGAACGTTCTATTGCTAAACAGGCATTAAAAATACTTTCTGAAGGCAACATTAAAGGTCGTAAATTTAGAGCTCGAAAATTACGTTAGCAAGCAATAATTATCATTGAACTAATAAATTCTATTGCGCACATATGTACTAATTTTTCATCGTGAATATAATATTATCCATGCGAAAATATATAATTATATTTAAGTGCTTCACGATCTTATTAGTCATATCACTAAACTACTCGTGTGCAACACAGTCTGATAAAAAAATGAAAAAAGTTGTAGAGCTGTGCACCACATTAGCATGCAGAAACCTTACCTGGACCGATAAGTTTAAACATTGTGGTACCTTTATTCATGAATGCAGCAACTACACCGAAATGTCGATCAGAAATCAATATTCACTACAAGGATTTGCTTTTCAATATGATCCAGAAAATTCTGGTAGTTCGACCTACCAAGCAGACCGCGAAGCATTTTTAAACAAAGATAAACCTGACGTTACCCACCAACTTATAACACCACCTACAGGCATGTCATCTAATGAGCTTGTGGATTTAATACGCTCTAATGCAAAAACTTACAAAGCAGTTGCGTATTGGCCATATGGCCCGAACTCCAATAGCGCAGCGGATTTCCCAATACATAAGAGCGGTGCAAGAACAAAGAAAATTGATGGTGCGCTTGGCTTACACCACTATCACAAAGACTCAGAGTTAGACGAGATTAAAAATAGTGCAGTTAAATTATTTTACGAGTACGCAAGTAGTAAATCTAAAGACCTAATAAAACAAATCAAAAGCCAAACATTCAATAGTGGTAGTTTCAAAAGCCTAAATATCGGCGACAACAAAAAAACCGTAATTGAAAACTTGAGAGAACTTCAAGCGTTTTATATCTCCATCCAAGATGACTCAGCAGAAGGAATTATAGATTTGCGCACAAACAACAATCCCGATTATCAAAATCGGCTACTTGCTTCTGACCACTGGAATATCACCTATGATGATAAAGGTGAAACCTACTGGTTTTTGCGGTTAGATTTTAATGAGGAACAGCTTGCTGAAATAAGTGTGAAGTCTTCAAATCTTGAACTACCTTAGATCTGATACTAAGTTTCAAGGACTTCCTTATCAGCATCCCATGCTAGATGCATGAACAATGGCTTTCTTTTTTCCTTCATAAATAATTCATCGCGACTTCGTGTGACAATATGACCACTATCAAGCTGAATGCGAAAACTCGTAATGATGTTTCCACACTTAATCACTTCGATAACTTTGCCATGCGATTTGCTAAGAACGTCTTGTACTCTAATGCCAAGAAATATCATGATATTTGCCTCTAGTCAAAATATCGTATTAATTGGACCTTGAACCTTATTTGCTCATTCCGCAAGATTGACAGTAATTATCAAGGATAATTGGGCTATATTTTACGATAAAGTATTTCAATATAGCCATCAATCCATGCAAACTATGCTCCAGTCATGCCTTTATTTTAGTGACACACTTCAAGTTTACTGATTTATTATACTTAGATATAAATGAAATAATTTTGATTAGTCAATAACACTCTATGTTAAGCATTCCTTCAACTCGCTCTTCGCCTAATGATGTTGTTAGATTAAAAAAAGCCTTTTTTATTGTACTAAGCTTCGTAGTAATCCTATGGGGCATAGAACTTATAAAATATTTCACAGGTATCAATACATTTAAGTTTGGAGTGCACTCTCAAGAACTAATGGGCTTAATAGGAATCGTTACCGCTCCACTCATTCACGCTTCTTTTGAACATTTAATTTCCAACACTCCGGCATTACTGATTCTTGGTACGGCTCTCTTATACGGTTACCCACGCTCATGCTGGATTGTATTAGCCGCGGTTTGGCTACTAGCTGAACTTGGAGTATGGATTACCGCACGGCCTGTTTACCATTTTGGTGCTAGCGGACTCACGTATGGTTTCATGGCATTTATATTTGTAGTTGGAATTTTACGTAGGGATCGACTTGCTATAACACTGTCATTATTAGTGTTCTTTTTATACGGCACAATGATATGGGGAGTGTTCCCCCATCGGCCTGGCGTGTCTTTTGAAACTCATCTATGGGGTGGAGGTCTCGGCGCTATGTGCGCGATATTGTTTCGTAACTACGAACCCACTGCTCCACCCAAACGCTATTCATGGGAAGACGAAAACGAGGAAGATAATGAAATTGGTGATGCTTGGAATGAAACGAATAATGAATTAGAAGAAAATGAAAAAGCTAAATAATATTTCAATCATTTTCACGTAAGATATCAGTTATGCATTCTCAAAGATTTATCAAACTACAAAAGAAGCTAAGACGACAAACAGGCAAAGCGATTGCTGATTACCATATGATTGATGATGGTGATCGAATTATGGTTTGTATGTCTGGCGGTAAAGATTCTTATACTTTATTAGACATGCTGATACAGCTACAACCAGTCGCCCCGATTAATTTTGAGCTGATCGCGGTAAATTTAGATCAAAAACAACCTGGCTTTCCAGAACATGTCTTACCAAATTATCTTGATGCACTGAATGTTGAATATCGCGTAATTGAAAAAGATACCTATAGTATTGTTAAAGAAAAAATTGCGCCTGAAAAAACAACTTGCTCTTTATGCTCACGTTTGCGTCGCGGAATTCTTTACAACATTGCTCAAGAATTAGGTGCGAATAAAATCGCACTGGGTCACCATATGGATGACTTAGTCGAAACGATGTTTATGAATATGTTTCATGGTTCACGTCTTAAGACCATGCCGCCTAAATTAGTAAGCGATGATAAACGCAATGTAGTTATTCGACCTTTAGTATATTGCCGCGAAAAAGATATCACCCACTACGCCGAACGAAAAGAGTTTCCTATCATTCCATGTAATTTATGTGGCTCACAACCGAACCTTGAACGCGCGCGCATAAAAAATATGCTTAGCGAATGGGACAAACAGTCTCCTGACCGAGTAGGCAATATTTTCCGTTCGATGCAAAATATCACTAGCAGCCATTTATTGGATACTAATTTATTTGACTTCGACACTATGAATTCTGATTCATCTACTTCAGAGCATGAAAAAGAATTAGTTTTTAGTGCACTACCTAACTAAACTAAATTTCTAACTATTCATTCTAGTAGAGTAAAAGCCAATAGAGAAAAGAATGAAAAATTTTCTCCTCCAACACCCTCTATCTAGCCACTTGCTGGTAAGTTTACAAATGTCTGGCATTGCATTTTGTTGCTACCCTGTAGGCCTACAAAACTCAGGTACTATTTATTGGCTACTTTTTTGTGCGCTTGGTGTGACCTTAGGCATACAGACACTTTGCTTTAACAAAATGGGTAACTTCAGTGTCTATCCTGAAATTAAACATCAGGCAACGTTAATAACTACTGGACCTTATCGTTATATTCGACACCCCATGTATACAAGTTTAATTACCATGATGATAGGCATTGCGCTTTATAACTATCACTGGGTGAATGTTGTTGGTGTGTTAATGGTGGCAGGTGCTGTCATAAATAAAGCTAATAGAGAAGAAAAACTATTACTTATGAAGTTCCCCGAATACGTTCGCTATCAGCAAAAAAGCGATCGATTTTTACCTTATATATACTAGCTACTGAGTTTTAAGCTGACTGTCATGGCATAATAATTTTACTCGAAAAGTGAAAAAGAAACATTATGCTTAATATAATAATAATACTGGCATTGCTCGCAACAATATCAGCACTGGGCTTAGGCTTATTATCGATGGGAATAGGCGGTTCACTTGATAAAGATTTTGGTGAACGATTTATGTGGATTCGCATAGGTCTCCAAGCGGCTACGGTTGTCTTGATCATCAGCGCACTATTCCTTACCAAAACATGAAATCAACAGAACTGCTGTTTTCAACATAAAACAGTAAAGTTATTGTGGTTATTAGAGGATTCGTTCGTACTCCTCTATAATTCGCGGCCGTTTGTATAAAACACTCTCGGGCTAACTGCATGATACGCATAGCAACTAGCTCAATTTTTGCACGCTATCGATTGAAAGTTACTCTTTTGTAGTAGATCGGTTTACGCGCAAAACAACTAATATATAAGTATAAAAATACACCCAGGTTTTTGAGTCCAGATGAGAATTTTTAATAAGCCCACCCCTAAGCAATCCAACCAGGGGCTATATGACCCTGCCTATGAACATGACGCCTGTGGCGTTGGTTTTGTGGTGGATATTAAAGGTCGCAAGTCACACAAGATTGTTGACAATGCGGTAACCATTCTTAAAAACTTAATTCATCGAGGTGCTTGCGGCTGTGAAGAAAATACCGGTGATGGCGTGGGTATGCTTACCCAACTACCGCACAAGTTTTTTGTTCGCGTTTGCAAAGAACTAGGGTTCGAATTACCAGAATATGGCCAATACGGCGCAGGTATGGTGTTTTTGCCAAACGATGCTGTCCAACAGAAACATTGTATAGACGAATTTCATAAAATAATTGCAGAAGAAGGCCAGCAGGTATTAGGTTGGCGTGATGTACCTATCGATTCATCGTCTCTGGGTTCAATGGCTAAAGATGGCGAACCAACTTTTAAACAAATTTTTATTGGCCGCAGTGTAGATATAAAAGATGAAATATCTTTTGAACGTAAGCTATATGTTATTCGTAAACGTATTGAACATACCATTTACAATAATCTAGAACTTTCTGAACGTGAGCATTTTTATATTCCTTCGCTTTCGCATCGTACTTGTATATACAAAGGCATGCTCACAGGTTCGCAATTTGAACCGATGTTTCCGGATGTATCAGAGCCTGACTTTGAATCTGCCATGGCATTGGTGCACCAACGTTTTTCTACCAATACTTTCCCAGCATGGGAACTTGCCCATCCGTTTCGTTATGTTGCACACAATGGTGAAATTAATACTGCGCGTGGCAACGCCAACTGGATGCGTGCACGTGAGCCATTATGCAAATCAGAATTATTCGGTGACGATCTAGAAAAGTTATTTCCTATCGTATTAGAAGGCGGTAGCGACTCTGCTACGTTTGATAACGTAATGGAATTCTTACACATGAGTGGTCGGCCACTTTCTCATGCCGTGTTAATGATGATTCCTGAAGCTTGGAGTGGACATGAAACCATGGATCCTGCACGTAAAGCGTTTTATGAGTATCACGCTTGTTTGATGGAACCTTGGGATGGCCCTGCCTCCATCGCGTTTACCGATGGCAATGTAATGGGAGCGGTTTTAGATCGTAATGGCCTGCGTCCTTCACGCTACTACGTAACTAAAGACGACATGGTAGTCATGGCCTCTGAAGTCGGTGTATTAGATATTCCACCTGAAAATATTTTAGTTAAAGATCGTTTACATCCAGGCCGTATCTTTATGGTAGACACCGAACAGGGTCGCATCATTGATGACGAAGAAATCAAAAAAGAATTTGCTGAACAACATCCATATGAGCAATGGTTAAAGGATAACTTAATTGCTTTAGAGAGTTTACCTGCGCCAAAAGATGTACACACAGGCGACAAAGATACCTTATTACAACGTCAACAAGCATTCGGTT
>CAYXVH010000137.1:0-2647 GCA_964468615.1 uncultured Thiotrichales bacterium
AAGGGTAACTGCGAATCGGTAATTGAATATTTGCCATTTTTGCAACGATAGAACTCATACCGGCAACCGCTTGAATGGCATGGTTGCATTGAATAGTGCCACGATTTGTCTCGATAGCAGTAACTTTGCCTGCATTAACTTTTACACCGGAAACTTCAGTGCGTTGATGAATTTCAACTCCCATTTGTGATGCACGCATGGCATAGCCCCACGCTACGGAGTCATGTCTTGCGGTGCCACCATCACGATGCCATAACCCAGCTTGTATAGGGAAGCGTGCATTTTTATCCATATTCAAGCACGGAACGATTTCCTGAATCTGTTTGCGGTCCACCATTTCTGAACGAACACCCATGTGTTTATTTACTTCAGCACGTAATGTGAAGGTACGCACACTTGCGTCAGAATGCGCAAGTGTAAGTTGACCGCGTTGCGAATACATTTGGTTGTAACCCAACTCATTAGCTAAATTTTTAAACAGTTCAACGGAGGCTTTATAAAAAGCTATTGCTTCAGGGGAAATATAATTTGAACGTATTACTGCAGTGTTACGTGCAGTATTGCCTCCACCAATGTAACCTTTGTCAAGAACTGCAACATTATTGATACCATGATAGCGAGCTAAATGATATGCAGTAGATAAACCATGGCCGCCAGCACCGATAATTACTACATCGTATGATTTTTTTAAATCCTTAGACGCAGGAATATCACGACGAGCAGGGTATTTAGATGAAAAGCCGTATTTTAATAAACCTAGTGGCATAAATAATCTCTAATTTAGCAATATTTCTCTATGTTAAAGCAAGTTGATTATTTTATTTAAATATTAAGCTTTTATTGTGTAAACCCTACAATGCTCTGATGCTCATTATGATTGCAAAATCGATGTTTATCCTGCAAATTAACTGCCTTATTAAATAACTTTATTTCTTACGTAAGGCATAAAATTATGCAAGGCATCATTGGCAAGGTGGTTCTTTAAATAATTTGTAAACGGTTGACAGCTAAAGAAATAATTATATGGATGATTGGTTGTGCTGCGTGTATGGTCAATTGCTCGAAAGACGTACTCCCTATGGAGTAACGGAAAGATCTATTAGTTTAGTTAATGTTTGAGTACCACATACCTGTACTTGGGGTTGTGGGATCAATGATGACAGCAATATTGTTGAAAAGCATTGCCCATGCAGCTGATAAATCTAGAGGCTCTATTCATTGTTTAAGACGCGGCTGCCGCTAGTGAAGAGTTGTATGGGCAAGATCAGACCCTAAATGACTTATAATTTTTCTTTGATTCTAGCAAGGTAGAGGTAATTCAGATGTTAATCAACAGTATGAGCGAGACGAAGATAACGAGGTAGTACAGCAAGCTATGGATTTGCATCGTAGCTGGAAATGATTAGCTTGTTTTTACGCTGATTAGTTAAGTTGTATATAGTAAGTATTGAAAAATAGTTGAATGTTCTTATATAAAAAAGCCCTGCAGAGCAGGGCTTTTTTTCAACATCTAATATGATTATCGATGTTGTTTAGATTCTCCATGGTGAAAGTTATCAGCCTGATAAAAGTGCCAATACATATATAATGCAATTGCACCCACCGTTCCTAAGAAAATAAGCAAGGTATAAAAATTTGCCATTTTCATCTCCTATAGTTCCAACATATAGTTTTTTTCATTTCTGGAAAGTGTAGGTTTTGACCGCAGTCAAAACCGTACTGACTATAAGGTATTTAAGGTGTTATTGCCAATATTTGATAGTTAGGGTTAAAGCCTCTTGCTAAACCAGCCTTGATTAATCTGATGCAAAATCACGATTTGATCACATAATTGATCGATATTTCCTTGTTTTTACTAAATTTTTAAGAGTTCCGGCCGAAATCTTAATGCGGATAAATACGTATTTAGAACTTTGGAGCTACAAGGAAGTTAAGCCATGGCGATATTTGATAAGTTTAAGCAATGGGTCGAAAAAGCATTTGAAACGACTCAGCCTAACGACGAAAAAGTATTGGATGAGCAATATCAAGAGCAGCTTGATATTGAAACACCTCGTGAAGAGTTGTTTAAACAAAACATTCTTATGGGTGATACGGGTCGTTCGGAAATTATTGGAGAAGAAACCGCTTCTGAAAATATAATTGATTCTCTAGATGAGGGCGTTTCTGCTAGAAATTTTGAGCAAGACCAAGTTGCATCACCAGAACAAAATCAGAATGGAATTAATATTCCTGACTTTTTAAAGGTAGATAATGATTCTGATTTAAACGATGACATAAATACTGCCAACGTAGCTCAATCTTTTTCTAATAGTGTAGATTCATCATCTACTAGTGATCTTGACGCTACTCAATTCAATTCAGCTCCAGTGCCAAATGATTTTATTAGCTCATCTTCCGCAGGAGCTGGTTCCAGTTCGTCAAGTGGTCCTGATGAAAATATTATTCCTGATCCAAATTCTGGTATAAGCCCAATTGTAGATACAAACAACACGGCCAACAGCGTAAACGAAAGTGCGAGTGTTGGAACCTCTGTTGGGGTGACCGCGTTTGCGGATGATGCCGACATTGGTGACGACGTGACTTATAGTTTAAGCAACAATCCTGGCAATGCGTTTGCGATTGATCCTGCCACCGGTGAAGTAAC
>CAYXVH010000138.1:0-15983 GCA_964468615.1 uncultured Thiotrichales bacterium
TCACAATAAACAGATTATAAGAAGAGCAGAAAATCTGCTCTTCTAACTTATATAAGTTATATAGCGTCTATGCAGCTTTTGCAGAAATATAACCAGACTTACCATTAATAGTTGCAGTACCTGTTACCGTAATCGGCCTCACCAAGGTATCTAGAATTGGACACTGTGCTTCTACAGCATCCACCAACTGTTTTAGCTCCTCATCACTCGCTGAACTTTCAATAATGGATTCAAAAGAAAGATCTTGAAAACCTGGCGGAATTCCTTTGTCTGCACCCATTCCAAATAAACCATGCAAATCAAGATTGCCCTCAAGCTTAACTTTATATGACGTCAACTCAATGCCCATCGCAGAGGCTAGTGCGGCATACATTATTCCTTGGCAGGTACCCAAGGCAGTAAGTATTAAATCGCCTGGACTTTGCGCGGCATCACCGCCACCAAATGCAGCAGGCTCATCTACTGGAACGGCTGGAAGATTACGCACTTGAGACGTGCAATGAACATCTCCATCCCAAGTTACTTCTGCACGATATTTCAATTGCGCCGATTTTGGATTATCAGTAATTGCTGCTGCCAAACTATCGACAGCGGTTTTTACGGTTGCTTGTGACATGGTGTCCCTCCTAAAAATATTGATTTGGGTAAATCGGTATGTAGGTTTGTTATATTTTCTTATCTCAACGTGTAATTATAACGTTTAAAATAACGCACTACTGAATTATCTCTTCTTTAAGATATATAATTTTCTAATAATTATCATAAATAATATAAAGTACACAATATTTAATACATATGTTAGCGCTATATCAATTTCCAATTTCTCATTATTGCGAAAAAGTGCGCTGGGCATTGGAATATAAAAATATTGAATATAAAAAAGTAAATTTACTGCCAGGACTTCACGCTAAAAAAGCAATAAAACTTACCTCTAATTCTTCTTTACCCATACTCGTTCATGATAAAACAGTAATGAACGAATCTAGTAAAATTATTAGTTATCTAGACCAAGCTTTCCCTAATAACTCTCTTACCCCAAGTGATCAGAATTTAAAACAAGAGGCTATGTAATGGGAGAAATTTGCAGATGAAGAACTTGGGTCTGATGTGCGTCGCGTTTGCTATCACACCTTACTGAACCATCCAAATATAATCACTCCTTATTTTACAAATGATGGTCCCTGGTATGGAAAGCTCTATATGAAAGCTACTTTCCCAAAGTTAGCTCAAACCATGAGAAATTTAATGAAGCTGGACAATACAACGGTTATAGAAATTAACCAAAGACTCACACAGGCAATTGAAAAGACCTATGAACATATAAAAGGTAGAAAATTTTTCGTGGGTGATTCTTTCAACCGCGCAAATCTTGCGGTGGCTTCATTATTGGCGCCGCTATGTAGAATAAAAGGCTACGGCATAGAATGGCCAGAAAAGTTTCCAGAACCTTTGCATAGCACTACCCGTAAATACGGAGATAAATTAGACTGGGTACATCGCATTTATGAACAATATCGATGAAACGTTGCACTTGGGCTCAAGCCAGCCCTTCAGAAGAAAAATACCATGATGAAGAATGGGGTGTCCCACTCCACGATGATAGACTTTTATATGAATTCTTAATACTAGAAGGTGCGCAAGCAGGTTTAAGCTGGTCTACTATTTTAAATAAACGTGAAGGCTATAGAAAAGCCTTTGATAACTTTGAAGCTCAAAAGATTGCACGCTATTCAAAAAAGAAAGTAGCCAAGCTACTACTGAATCCTGAAATTGTTCGCAACAAACTTAAAGTAAACTCAGCGGTTACAAACGCCAAAGCTTTCTTAGAAGCACAACAAGAATTCAAAAATTTTAATAACTATATTTGGCAATTTGTTAATGGCAAGACAATTCAAAATGCATGGAAAAATGCATCTCAAGTACCTATCAGCACGATAGAATCTGACTTGATGTGTAAAGATTTAAAAAAACGCGGATTTAAGTTTGTCGGCACTACTATCTGCTATGCCTATATGCAAGCCGTTGGTATGGTTAACGACCATTCGGTTGATTGTTTTCGCTACAAAACCGTTAAAAAGCTAGCTTAAAATGCCTCTCACCATGTCATTAAGAGTAGTCGCAGTAATTTTAATTGTTGCGGCTGCATTACAATTCTTTTTCTATAACCAACTTTTAGTTAAACCTATCGTTGTAGCACATGTGCTTTTCCTACTCAGCATATTTAGTGTCCGACACAAGAAACGCATTGCAGTAATTACCCTAGGGTTAGCTGTTGTGGTACCAATTGGTGCTTGGCGCATGGTTGAGACTGGCAGTGCAACACAAGGCTTTTTTGTTTTGAATATAATTATTTTTTTGTATATTGCGTATGTCGCCTATCAAGCCTTAACTAATAAATGAATAGACGAATACTCTATATACTGTTATCACTTTCTTTTTTGTTACTTGCTTTAGACCGTAGCGCAGTTTACATTCACAAACCCAATGCTGATTCAACAAACATTGTTCTTTACACCACAGATTGGTGCCATTATTGCAATAGTTTACGAATACACCTTGAAAATAACAGCATCCCATATACAGAGCATGACACCGAAAAATCCATTTCAGGAATTTCTGGCTTCTGGGCATTACGTGGCCGAGGGATTCCAGTATCGGTTATCGGCCCAAAGGTGATTTATGGCTATGATATCAATACAATAAACAAGCAATTGATTGACCTTGGCTACAGCATTAGACTCGAAGAATAACGCACAGACCAAAGACATTATTTATACATATCTAGATGTGAATCCGCTTAATTCTAATTCCATCGTTGGGTTTATTAGGAACTTTTTCTCAGAACTACCGCCATCTGTTTTTGCCTTGATCACCAGCGCTGGATCTTTTGCACTTATGGTGTTTGCTGGCGGGACAATAGCCTTTATAGTTGGATTTTTTGCATTATTTCTTACTCAAAACGGACCACTCATTCTTATCATATGCACTTTAATTTTTTCAGCATTCTTACTTTACGGTCTAATTATTGGTTATCAAACTTATAAAAAAATGATGCTCAGCTATAAGCACTCACATAGCTAGATTTTTCATATGACCTCAATCGTGATCATCACCATCATTGCTCTCACATTAGTTTGGGGAATAATTCTTTATAACAAACTTGTACATGATAGAAACACTTCACTTGCAGCATGGAGCGATATTGATGTGCAACTCAAACGTAGGCATGACTTGATTCCAAAATTAATCGAAGCGGTCAAGCAGTATGCTAGTTATGAAAGCAGCCTACTAGAATCAGTCACAACACTACGTTCTCAAGCCAAATCAATCGAGGAAATATCTGAACGCCAGAATGTAGAACGCGAGTTGCAAATTCAAGTGCATAAACTTATCGCAGTGGCTGAAGATTATCCTGAATTAAAGGCTAATCAAAATTTCCTTGAGTTACAGAAAGATATTTCTGATGTGGAAAATGATATTCAATTTGCACGACGTTACTACAATGGCACAGTTCGTAATATCAATACACGTATCGACTCTTTCCCTGATTTGATTATCGCTCGTTTTTTTAACTATAAATATCACGAATATTTTCAATTAAATGACTAAGCAACATTCAATACTCAATTTCATATATATTTTTATAGCGTTAATAGTTTGCTATCTCTGCCTAACGGGACAAGTTTTTTCTGCCGAAGAAATCTTATCTTTTAATAGCCATATTAATATACACAAAGACTCTTCAATGTCTGTGACTGAAGAAATTACCGTGCGAGCAGAAAACAATAAAATAAAGCGCGGTATATATCGTGACTTTCCCACTAAATATAAAGGCAAGCTTGGCAATAAACTTCAAGTAGGATTTGAAATGATTGAAGTACTTAGGAATGGCAATCCAGAGACTTATCATACAAAAAAAATGAGTAACGGCATTCGAATCTATATAGGTAATAAGAATCGCTATATAAATAGAGGTGAACACAAATATACCATTAAATATAAAACCAACCAGCAACTTGGTTTTTTTGATACACATGATGAACTTTACTGGAACGTTACCGGCAATGGATGGGAATTTCCAATTCTTGAGGCTAAGGCTAACGTACACTTACCAAACTCTATTCAAGCAAGTGAAGTAAAGCTGGAGGCTTATACGGGTGTTATTGGTAGTCGTGGACAGAGCTATGACACTGATGTAGGTTATTCTGGCAATTACTTATTTACAACCAACCGTATCCTTGCACATAAGGAAGGCTTAACCATCGTGGTTGCCTGGCCTAAGGGCCATATACATCCACCGAGTTTCACACAGAAAGCGATATGGTGGTGGCAAGCCAATATCGATAGCCCAACTAACTTACTCGGCTTTTTAGGTTTGTTAATTTTTTATCTAAGCGCTTGGTGGCAATTAGGCAGAGACCCAACACCTGGCGTCATCATTCCCCACTACCAACCGCCTGCAGGTTTTCCACCTGGCGGACTTCGTTATATCAAAGAAATGGGCCACGACAAAAAAGCTTTTACCGCAGCACTACTGAGTCTTGCAGTAAAAGGCTATTTAAAAATAGAAGAAGTTGGTAAAACATATAAATTGCATAAATTAAAAAATACCGATCTCAGATTACCTCCTGGTGAACAAGCCATCCATTCTAGTTTTTTTGGTAAAGCCGGTCACAATATAGAGTTAAAAAATACCAACCATGAAAAAATTTCTAAGGCTATCTCACAACATAAGGGCGCATTAAAAAAAGAATATAGTCAAAGTTATTTCATTCATAACCGTAAAATTCTCTATATAGGCATCCTTATCTCAATAATTATTGACGCGATTATTTTGTTTAATTTAAACAAAGGCGAAGATGCAGGTGCAGCATTATTTCTCATGTTTTGGCTATCTATATGGACACCGGTAACCGTTTTTTTAATTCTTGCTTGGTTCAACCTTTTTAAGTCTCGTTTTACTATAGGAAAGATTGCAGAACTTCCTGTAGCCACCATATTTGCAGGAGCATGGTCGGCAGGCGAAATTGGCGCCTTAGTAGCCTTATGTTCAATCATAGGTATAGCAAATGGCTTAATGTTAATCTCAATTTTTATTATCAATATTATTTTTTATTTCTTACTCAAAAAACCAACACTAGAAGGAAGAAAATTATTAGATAAAACAGATGGTTTTAAAAAATATTTAGAAGTTGCAGAGCAAGAAGAATTAAATTTGAAATATCCTCCTAGAAAAACACCAAAATTGTTTGAGACTTATTTGCCCTATGCGCTCGCTCTTGGTGTAGAAAATGAATGGGCAGAAAAATTCGCTGATGTATTTAGTATTCACGGTGAAAATAAAGACTATCATCCAGCATGGTATAGTGGCAGTCATTGGAATAACAACGACTTAGGCTCTTTCACTGATTCAGTAGGTAGCTCACTAAACTCAGCAATTTCATCATCTTCAACCGCTCCTGGCTCATCTTCTGGAAGTAGCAGTTTTGGAGGTGGTGGCTCCTCTGGTGGAGGCGGTGGCGGTGGCGGTGGCTGGTAACTAGAATCATTAATCAAATAATAAAAATGAATTCAGACCCTCGTCTCACTCAATTGCATGAGTGGATAAAAGAAAATTTAGGAAATATTGAATACTCTCTGGATGTTGTTTCTGGTGATGCAAGTTTTCGGCGTTATTTTCGCTTAATCACCCCACATGCTCAGTTCATCGCAGTGGACTCACCCCCCGAAAAAGAAAGCAACGATGCATTTGTGAATGTAACGCATTTATTAGGTGCAGAAGGCCTGCCTGTACCACACATTCACTACAGTTCTTTAGATTTTGGATTTTTTCTGTTAAGTGACTTAGGCGATGACCTATTACTCAATTCACTTACCACAGAGAACGCTGAAATACTTTATCAGAAAGCCCTTAATGCACTGATACTAATTCAAAAGACAGAAGCCACCAGCTTGCCCATCTATGATGAAAACTTGTTAGCGCAAGAAATGGAATTATTTAGAGAATGGTTCCTCATTAAACAATTAAAATTACAAATCAGCGAATATGACAACACCTTACTCAGCGAGACCTTCAAAAGCTTAATTAAAAATGCTACAGAGCAGCCCCAGGTTTTTGTGCATCGAGATTATCATTCACGAAATTTGATGAATATTGATGAGAAATATCCTGGAATCATCGACTACCAAGATGCAGTGCTTGGGCCTGTAACCTATGACTTAGTTTCTTTATTGCGTGACTGCTATATCAGCTGGCCTGATGAGAAGGTAAAAGAATTAGCATTGATTTTCCATAATAAAGCTGTTGCTTGCGGAATTATTATCGAGGTAAGTGAACAAACATTTATACAATGGTTTGACTTAATGGGAATACAACGTCACCTTAAAGCGGTAGGTATATTTTCTCGCCTTAATATCAGAGACAACAAGCCAAACTATTTAGAGAATATCCCTCGCACATTAAATTATATTAAATCTGTCGCGAAAATTTACCCTGAAACTGAAAAACTGGCTGAATTCATCAATAGAAATGTGAACATCTAATATCGATATGAAATGTTTGTTACTAGCAGCTGGTTTAGGCGAACGCCTACGCCCTATTACAGATAAAATTCCCAAACCTTTAGTTAAAGTCGCAGGGAAACCACTTATTGAATATCATTTAGAAAACTTAAAGTCTGCTGGTTTCAAAGAAGTCGTTATCAATCTTTCACATCTAGGCGAAATGATAGAAGAACATCTTGGTGATGGTTCTCGGTTTGACTTAGCCATTGAATATTCTCATGAAGGCGCAAAACCATTGGAAACTGCGGGAGGCATTATTCGCGCATTACCATTTTTAGGCGATAAACCTTTTTTAGTGCTCAATGCAGATATTTGGTGTAATCACTCGCTGTCATTTGCAAACCTAACACACGGCAAGCTTGCCCACATAGTGCTAGTAGATAACCCAGCACATAACCCCGATGGCGACTTCGTTTATGAATTTGGGAGAGTATATAACACTGGAAGTAGCTACCTTACCTTTAGCGGTATTGGTATATACGACCCTAATTTGTTTAAAGACTTTGCAGTTGAAAAACGTACTTTAGCGCCACTTCTAAGAGATGCAATTGATCAAGAACTTGTGAGTGCAGAATATTTCACCGGCAAGTGGTTTGATATCGGAACGCAAGATCGATTAGCACAAGCTGAAAGTTTTGTATCAAAAGTTAATTAACTCTCTACAATATTCTTTATTTCTTAATAACCAACATACTTATACCAAAACTTACCAATATACTCATGCAATGCGTTACTTGTTTGTTTTAAAGCACTTGCATTCGGAATATACTCTTTTAGTTCTGAAGTAGAGGCACTACGTTTATAGAATCCCGTCGGCGCGGGGATTGGATTTAGCCCCACATCTTCAAAACACCACATTGCTCTAGGCATGTGAAAAGCATGAGTAACTAATAAAACTTTACTAATAGAATTTTCATTTAGTATTTTCTTAGTGAACATTGCATTCTCGAAAGTAGTTTTACTTTTTTCTTCCAACCACTTGGCTTCCACACCAAAATCTGTTTCAAGTACCTTTTTCATTAACTTGGCTGAAGAATCTCGCTCATCATTCACACTGCCGCCAGAAATAATAATGGGGAGCTGATGTACTTTTGAAAGCCTTGATGCATAGCGCAAACGCTCTAACGTAGCTGCATTTACAGTATCAAGATTTGCATATTCGCGCGCTATAGGTATACGTCCTGCTGATAGAACCACAATAGCTTGCGTATCTTCTGGCACATTTTTTAGAACATCATATTGATACTGTAATGGATCCAACAATTTGTGCGCCATAAATGGGGTGCTGGCAAAATACAGCAGTACTGAAGCTAACAAAATACTAAAAGCAGCTGTTTTACGCAGACGTATCAGCCAGAAAAATAGGCCAATTGCCAATAAGACAATAAACCCGGATGGAGGAAGCAAAATGTCGCATACAATGCGTAATAATTCTGAATTCATGGCTTAAGAATAACTCAATGCTTGCTGTGCTTGAAGGTCTGCATGATAAGAAGATCGCACCAATGGACCACTGGCCACATGCTCAAAACCCAATTCGTTGCCTATATTTTTCAAGGCCTCAAACTCTTTAGGATCTAGGTAACGATGTACTGCCAAATGGTGGGCGCTAGGCTGCAAATATTGGCCCAATGTTAGCATATCAACATTATGTGCACGCAAATCTTTCATCACCTCAACAACTTCATTAATTTCCTCTCCCAAACCCAACATCAATCCAGACTTAGTAGGCACGCGTTTAATTTGTTGCTTGTGCTTCTGCAACAACTGCAAAGAATGTTGATAGTCTGCGCCCGGACGCGCCGCTGGATACAATCGCGGTACGGTTTCTAAATTATGATTGAATACATCTGCAGGCACTTGGCTCAGGATATCAAGAGCCTTATCCACCCTACCACGAAAATCTGGCACAAGAATCTCGATCTTTACTTCACTGCTTTGTTGACGAATATGTTGAATACAGCCAACAAAATGACTAGCGCCGCCATCTTTTAAATCATCACGATCAACAGATGTAACCACAACATAGCGCAAACCTAGTTTCAATACGGTTTCTGCTAACTTTGCAGGTTCATTTGCATCTAATGGTAAAGGTCTACCATGCGCAACATCGCAAAACGAACAACGTCTTGTACACACATCACCCATAATCATAAAGGTAGCCGTACCACCACTAAAACATTCTGTTAAATTTGGACAAGATGCTTCTTCACATACTGTGTGTAATTTCTGCTCACGTAATAAGCTCTTCAACTCTCGAACTTTAGCAGTAGTAGGGGCTTTAACGCGCAGCCATTTAGGTTTAGGTATGCGCTCCCGAGTGATTTCATCTAGTGATTTAAATGAAATAGGGATCTTAGTTACTTTTTCATGGCCTCTTTGTTTAACACCAAGCTTAGCCACATGTGACTTAGGTTGTGATGTATTTGAATTTTTAGATGTCATGAATATTTATCTTGTTAGCTTTATATTCTAAATGTTTGCATAGCTTAAGTGTCAATTTTTCCGAAACTATCTGTATATCTTCAGTTACCCCATTATCTTTAAGTTGAGTAACCGCTAAACCAGGAAACCCACAGGGATTGATCAACGAAAACGGACTTAGGTCCATATCAACATTCAATGCAACTCCGTGATAACTGCAGCCACTATGCACTCGCAAACCAAGTGATGCAATTTTCGCTTCATTAACATATACGCCATGCGCTTCAGCACGTGCCTGAGAATCAATTTTATAGTCATTTAACAAATCGACTACTGCCTGCTCAATAAGCTGAACCAGGCGTTTAACACCTAGGGGCTTGCGCCTTAAATCTACCAACAAATAGATAATTGCTTGCCCAGGACCATGGTAGGTCACCTGCCCTCCGCGATCTGATTGTACGATTGATATATCTGTATGACTAAGAATATGCTGCTGATCTGCGTTTGCACCTAAAGTAATTACAGCGGGATGCTGCACACACCAAATTTCATCCGCTGCAGTTGAAGTTCGTTGCGTGGTGAATTCACGCATTCTATTGAATACAGAACTGTATTCTTGTAAACCTAGATTGCGTATGTGTAGCTCACACATTGCTTAAGATCATTATTTTAACAGCCATGAAATTCTAATCTAGAAAGGATTAATCGGTGTTTATTTAGAGCGCCATTATGACCCATTCACAGGCCGTTAATTCCATATAAATTCCATCCAAGTGTTCTTGACTTGTAGTATTCACCACGACCGTTATGCTGCAATAATTCTTTTGCTTACTTTCCACCTCATTGATCTTGGTATCTTCAAAATCATTAAGATGTTTCTTTAGTATTTCGATTACCGCTTGATGAAAGCCATGATGATTCTTTCCCATTATTTTAATTGGGAACTCACATGGGAAAACTAATAACGATTCTTCGTCTGACATCAATAATTTTGGAATGTAGAGAATATCTACATCTTGCGTTGTTGATACAAATTATACGTTTTCCGCCAAACTTTGCCTGGCTTACCATCAGCGATTATTCTTTGATCAATTTTAGTCGCCGCTAACACTTCTTTTGTAGAACTTGTAATCCAAAGTTCATCTGAGGAATATAACCAATCTTTTGGGATACGTTGTTGTATGCATTCAACACCAAGCTCTTCCAATAACTCTAAAATAAAATCCCGCGTTATGCCTGGCAAGATTAAATTGTCTTTTGGATGCGTATAAACTATCCCGTCACGCACTAAAAACAAGCTACTGGCAGAACCTTCCAACGCATAATCATCGCGTATCATTATCGCTTCAACGGCATTTGCCTCTGCAGCTTCTTGTTTAGCAAGAATGTTTGCTAACAAGCTAATTCCCTTAATATCACAACGCTGCCAGCGAGAGTCATTAGTCGTTATCAGCTCAACACCATTCTCTATGTCTTCACTTGGCACTATTGGAAGCGGATTAGCCATAGCAAACACTGTTGCTTGCGTGGCATCTGGGAATACATGATCTCGTGGTGCAACTCCTCGAGTAACTTGAATATATATGGCGAGATCATCATGCTCTGATTGCTGAACTAAGTTATCAATCAGTGTTTTCCATTCAGAATCACTATACGGACTAACCACTTTTATCTCCGCCATACTGCGCTGAAAGCGATCCATGTGTTGGGCTAAATAAAAAGCCTTATTTTGATAGACTGTAATTAGCTCATAGATCCCATCACCAAACAGAAAGCCGCGATCTAATACGGAAACACGACAATCCTCTAACGGCAGATATTCGCCATTTAAAAATGCAGGAACAGAAGCCACAGAACGTATAACTTAGAAAAATAGTTTCACGAAGAAATCCACAATGCGACGCCATAACCCGCCTTCAGGGTTAGATTGCAACGCAACTAGCGCTTGCTCTAGATAATCTTCACCTTTGAGTGTGACTTTAACCACACCAATTTGATCACCTTGCTCAATCGGCGCAATGATCTCAGCATCAATACTCATATCGGCTTTCAAATCATCATATCGCCCCCTAGGTATAGTCACAAACAAGTCATTATCCAAACCAAGCTGAATAGACTTTGATTCACCCTTCCACATCCGTTGTTGAGCTAAAACTTCTCCAGCTTTATATAATTTATGTGACTCATAATATCTAAAACCATAGTTCAACAATGCTTGACTATTCACGGTACGCGCCTTGTCACTATTTGCCCCCATCACAGCAGATATTAAACGCATATTATTTTTCATTGCGGATGCCGCAAGACAATAACCAGCCGCTTCGGTATGGCCAGTTTTAATTCCATCTACCGCACTATCACGCCAAAGCAAACGATTGCGGTTAAATTGTTTAATGCCATTAAAAGTGTATTCTTTTTGTGAGTAGCGTTTATATTCTTCAGGGAATTCACTGATCATGGCGCGTGACAACAATGCAATGTCGTACGCAGTGGTGTAATGATCCGTTTCAGGCAATCCAGTAGCGTTAACAAAGTTAGAGTCTTTCATTCCAATACGTTTTGCTTGCGCATTCATTACATCGGCAAAGGCCAGTTCGGTTCCAGCGACATGCTCGGCTAAGGCGATGCTTGCATCATTACCAGATTGAATAATGAGTCCTAGCAATAGATCATCTAATAAAATTTTATGGCCCACCTCAACAAACATTCTTGAACCAATACTGCGCCAAGCATATTCACTAATTTCTACTTGATCATCTAGATTAATATCTCCTGCTTGCAGAGATTTATATACTACGTAGGCAGTCATAATCTTTGTGATGCTCGCGGGATCAACGCGTTCATTTGAATTGTAGTCAGCTAGTACTGCGCCACTAGCAAAGTCCATCAACATGTAACTACTCGCCTCAAATTTAGGTGGCGCGGGCACCGGCAATGGTTCAGCACTTATTACAGCATTTGCAAGAAGCATCAATGCTAAAGAAATAACCAAGCCTATACTTTTAGTTCTAAATTTTATGACTGTAAATTTCACCAATGTCTCCACAAACCCGCTCCTTAATCATTTATTCAACCACTACGCGGTGGTCACTCATGCCCATTGTATTTAACTCTGCAACCGTATCATCTGCAGATTTCACTGTCGCTAATGGACCGATACGAACTCGGTGCAGCTGTTTAGCATCTTTAACAATTGAAGAAATTGTCACTGCGCCCAAGTTAAGCCCACTGAGCTGACTTTTTAACTGACTTGCATTATTAAGCTCACCAAAAGCACCCACTTGCACAAAAATTTGCGGGTCTTGATTAGATATAGTTGTAGCTTCTGTAACGATTTCGGATGATGGTTCTGCAGCCACGGCAGACTCCACTTTTATATCAGCATCACCACTGACACTAACAGCTTGGTTTTTAGCAAGTCGATAGTTACGCGGATCGAGCGCACGCACTTCTACTAATCCCGTTCCTTCCTTAACGATATCCAGCTTAGTCGCTGCCGTATACGACAAATCAATAACTCTATTACCATGAAATGGTCCACGATCATTTACACGCAGCACAACCTGTTTACCATTTTTTAAATTGGTGACTTGCACATATGTCGGTAATGGTAATTGCGTATGCGCAGCGGTCATGCCGTACATATCGTAAGGCTCTCCACTTGATGTACGTTTGCCATGAAATTTTTTGCCATACCAAGAAGCGATACCTCGCTGCACAAAACCCTGACTACTTGGCAAGGTATGGTACGTTTTACCAAACACAACATATGAACTGGGATTTCCATACTTGCTAAGCGGCTCTACTCTTGGCACTTGATCAGCCGGCAACTGAGACTTAGGACGATCTACAATCGATGGCGGTCCATCTGAAGCAGACGGACGCATAGAAGAGCATGCACTAAGAATAAACAAACCAAAAATCCATAAAGCTAGATAATGGCTATGCTGTATAGGATTAATTTTGAACAACGTAATCTTTAATTTCTTTTTTGATTTGCTGGCTCAATTGATAAACTGCCATGGCATACATATGGCTATGATTATAGCGGGTAATGACGTAAAAATTATTAAATCCTAGCCAATACTCATCTGAGTTATTATTTTTAAACTCAAGTAGCGCAACGGCTTGTTTTGCATCTGCAATAAATTCAGAAGTCACATCATATTGAGGCAACTCAGAAACGGATGCAACCGGTTTAAGTCCTTTTTCTAGCAATGCTTTAAATCGTTTACCTTGTACTTTTGCCGGCACAGTTATAACCTCATCTGCTCGCCATCCATGATGCTTAAAGTAATTCGCTACGCTACCAATTGCATCGTCATTACTGTCCCAAAGATCGCGTGTTCCGTTGTCATCAAAATCAACTGCATAGCGTCGGTAACTGCTAGAAATAAACTGGCTTTTGCCCATTGCACCAGCATAAGAACCCTTTATTGCTATAGGATCTAACTCTTCTTCTTGTGCCAACAAAAGAAAATGTTCCAGTTCGCTACGAAAAAATTTCTGCCTAGGCGGATAATCGAATCCTAGCGTTACCAGTGAATCAAGCACTGGATACTTCCCCTTATAACGTCCATAAAAAGTTTCAACCCCTATTATGGCCACGACGATTTCTGGCGGCACTCCATACTCTCGCTCGGCTGCAGCAAGAATGGAGGCATTCTCACTCCAAAATGTAAGACCCTGTTGAATTCGTTTGTCGGTAATAAATATTTTGCGGTATTCTTGCCAATTTTTTTTCTTTTCAGCGGGTCGCTGTATGGCTTCTAGAACTTGTGTTTGCGTAGAGACATTTTTAAATAGATCGTTCAAAGATTCTTTTGGATATTTATTTTTAGATGAAAAATCATCAATGAATTGCTTTACCTCGACTCTGTTTAGGTAATCATTTTCAGCAAATCCTTGCGTGTTACAACAAAAAAATAAAACAACCACTAAAATAAAATACTTATTCATAAAATTAGTAAGATAAAAATTTACGATGCGAATGAATTGACATTAAAATTCCAAATGCAGCCAATATTGTAACGGCAGAAGTACCGCCATAGCTAATTAATGGTAACGGCACTCCCACCACTGGAAGCAATCCACTTACCATGCCGATATTTACTAGAAAATAGGCAAAAAACGACAAACTCAGGCTCCCTGCCAACAATCTAGAATATGTATCTTGTGCACGTGCCGCAATCGCCAAACCACGCATTACAATAAAACCATAAACACATAACAACATTACTACACCAAGAAAACCAAACTCCTCACTAAAAACTGCAAATATAAAGTCTGTAGATCTTTCTGGAATAAAATCAAGTTGTGATTGGGTTCCATTCAACCAACCTTTACCATATACGCCGCCTGAGCCAATCGCTATCTTAGACTGTATTATATGGTAACCAGTTCCAAGTGGATCGCTCTCAGGGTTTAACATAGTAAGAATACGTTGCCGCTGATAGTCATGCAGATAAAACCAGAACACCGGCATGGATGCCATTGCGATCCCCCCGAATACCGCAAGCAGCCGCCAGGTGATCCCTGCAAGAAATATTACGCAAATTCCACCAAATGCAATCAACAATGCAGTGCCTAAATCTGGTTGGATCAACACTAAACCTACAGGAATTGCGATCATCAGTAATGCGATAAAGATCTGCATAATAGTAGGTGGCATAGGTTTTTCACTGAAATACCAGGCCACCATCATGGGTAGGAAAATTTTCAATAGTTCCGATGGTTGAAAGCGCACAATACCAAGATCAATCCAGCGTTGTGCGCCTTTACCACTGTAGCCAATAGCCATCACCACTAACAATAAGGCTATACCTAACAAATATAACCATGGCGACCAACGCGCTAATTCTTTTGCGGGCATTTGCGCTAAAAACAATAACGCTGCAAAGCCTAATCCAAAGCGAATCGATTGTCTGGTTATCGCAGCCATTTCACCACTGGTAGCACTATATAAAACTGCTAAACCTATACTGCAAAGTAATAATAAAGAAATAAATAACGTTGGATCGATATTAAATAAATTCCGCTCTTCTCTAATTGGCGAAGTTACTAAAGAATCTTTTATAGAATAAGTACTAGACATTTTTTATCTTTTTAGTGCGCCAATGCACTTGCTAATGCTGCAGGTGGCTTTTCACCAAATTCATTACCTGAACCATACTTAGCACCATAGATTTCAACTAACTCTTCTTTACTTAGCAGATAATGATCCATTACAACTCTTGCTACCGGAGCTGCTGATTTACTGCCTCCCCCACCATTCTCCACAATCACCGCAATCGCTATCTTAGGATCATCTGCAGGTGCAAACGCAATAAATAATCCATGGTCGCGCAATTTTTCACTTATATTTTCTTCGTCATACTCTTCATCCTCAGCTAACCCAAATACTTGCGCTGTACCCGTTTTACCCGCAATTTTATATTTCGCATCTTTACCAATTCTAAATGCCGTGCCATTAGGTTTATGTGCAACATCAACCATGGCAGATATTACTTGATCCCAATACAAGTCATTTTCAACATATATATATGGCATAGCCATTGCGCTAGCAATCTCCTCTGATTGATCCTGCATGCGAATTGAACGTAAAAATCTTGGGCGTATACCTTGACCACGCATCGCTATCGCACTGGTTGCTGTGGCAAGTTGCAAAGGAGTTGTAAGCATATATCCCTGACCAATACCGGTAATGACTGTTTCACCTGGATACCAAGGCTGACCATAGACCGCTTTCTTCCACTGCACTGAAGGTATTAAACCTTTTGCCTCCCCCCATGTGTCTAACTCAGTTCGAGAACCTAAATTAAATTGGACTAAAAACTCTGAAATTTTATCTATACCGAGTTCAGTTGCCAGAGTATAAAAATACACATCGCAAGATTGAATAATTGCTTTATACATATCAACTTTACCGTGACCACCTTTTTTCCAATCACGATACTTTCGCTCATGTCCTGGTAACTTATAAAACGGGCCGGCAT